>JAFGGD010000056.1 GCA_016930695.1 Candidatus Eisenbacteria bacterium | reverse complement strand
TCGCGCGGCCATTTCTCACGCACCTCGAGAGGTGGGGGCCCCCGTCCCGCCCCTTCTCCTCGAAGGATCACGCCGTCCGTCCGGGGAGGAGGCGAAGGGGATGGCGGGGGAGGGTGAGGGTGCCTTTCCTTCCCCCGCCGGTCTCCCTTCGGGGCACGGTCCGGATGCCCTCCGCCTTCGCAGATCCGGAGGGAGCCGCGCCGGAGGACGTGGGCGATCTGGTCTTTTTCGTCCGGGGAGGGACGTGACGCACCCTTGGTTTTCGCCTTCCCGATGTGGTATTTCTTATAGGAAAGTGAGCGGGTTTTCCCGGCCGGCTCCGGGCCGCGCCGGCGGTGCGCCCGCCCAATCGTCGACCTTCGCGAGGAGGACCTACCATGGCCTATACCTATCAAGATCTGAAGCACATGAACGTGGCTCAGCTCCGAGAGATCGCCTCGGGGATGGATCATCCGGCGGTGCAGGGATTCAGCCAGCTCCGCAAGGACCAGCTGATCCCCGGGATCTGCGAGGCGCTGGGGATCGACATGCACGTCCAGCATCGTGTGGTCGGTCTCGACAAGGCTACCGTGAAGGCGAGGATCAAGGCTTTAAAGGTGAAACGGGACGAAGCGATCCGGACGGGCGACGCCGAACAGCTCAAGTTCGCTCGCCGGCGAATCCACCGTCTGAAGCGCAAGATCCACAAAGCGATGATCTGACACTCGGGCGGCCCTCTCCGCCGGGACGGCGCCGCGCGACCGATTCTCCGGCGGGGGGCGGTTTCCGCGATGGACATTCACAAGTACAACGCCCGCGCTTGGGACCGGGAGGTGGAACGGGGGAATCCCTGGACCATCCCCGCGACACCGGGGGAGATCGCCGACGCGCGCGCCGGCCGCCCCCGTATCGTTCTCACACCGACCCGGCCGGTTCCGGCGGCGTGGTTTCCGCCTCTTCCGGGATGCGATGCGCTCTGTCTCGCCTCGGGCGGCGGCCAGCAGGGCCCGGTTCTCGCCGCCGCCGGCGCGCGGGTGACCGTGCTCGACGCGTCGCCCGGCCAGCTCGCCCGCGACCGGGATACGGCGGAAAGGGAAGGGCTCTCCCTTCACACTTTGGAGGGGGACATGGCGGACCTCTCCGGTTTCGCCGACCGCTCCTTCGACCTTATCGTCCACCCCGTTTCCAATTGCTTCGCGCCCGATCCGCGGCCGGTTTGGCGCGAGTCGTACCGCGTTCTCCGCCCCGGCGGCGTCCTGCTCGCCGGTTTCTGCAATCCGGCCCTCTACCTGTTTTCCGACGAGGACCTGGACGCCGGGCGGTTTGTCGTCACCCGCCGAACCCCTTGGTCCGATCTCCGCGACGCGGACCCGGAGGAGCGGGAGCAGCGGATCGCCGCGGAGGAGCCCCTCCATTTCGGCCACTCCCTGGAGGATCAGATCGGCGGTCAGATCGAGGCGGGTTTCTCGATCACCGGCTTCTACGAGGACGTCGCCCCCGGGGAAGCGCTCGCCGACTATCTCCCTCTTTTTTTCGCCACCCGGGCGGCGCGGCCCGCGGGACCGTTCTCCGGCTAGGAAGATCCGGCGCGTCCGACGCCGGCCGTCCCGGCGGTAATGATTGAGATGGAAAGATAATCCCCCCGGCCGGTCGTTGCCGCCCCCTCTCTTTCTTATTAGACCGGACTTCTCCAACGGCGCGCCGTGTCGCGCGGGTCCGCCTACCCGCTCCGGCGTCTTTCCCGGCGCCGTCGCCGAAACAACGCTCGCGCGGCTCCCGGAGCGACCGCCCTAATAGTAGGTATTGCAATGGGTTATAATCTGCCGCCGCGCATCGCCCTTCAGGATCGACGGAATCCGTCGATAGATCGGTAAGAAGCTCGTAACTGGGTGACAGGGGAAAAGATAGTGGATCACGGGGCGCGAGCCCCTGGCCGACGGAAGCTATCCCGGTGTAGATGATCCCGCCGGGCTTGTCCGTGGACCCGAGCTGCCGTGAGACTTCGCTGACTGAAAAACCGACCAGGAACGATGGAAGCGAACATGGAGAACGTGGAATGAACGTCGTATTGGTGGGTGGCGGCCAAGCCGCAACAGTGATTCTGAAGATGTTTCACGGCGACCCGGAGATCCAAGTCCAAGCGGTGGTGGATCTGAACAACGCCGCGCCGGGCATGGTCCTGGCTCGCAAGCTGGGCATCTCGACGTCCAATAACTCGGAGGGGATGATCCGCGATCCGAACGTGAACGCGGTTCTGGACATCACGGGGAGCGCAAAGGTCCGCCAGAACATCGTGGAGATGCTTCGGCCCGACCAGGATTTCATCTCCGGCGGCGGCGTCAAGATGATGAGCGATCTTCTCGAAAGAAGCTCGCGGGCGCATTGCATGGAGGTCGCCAACCGCCTCGCCGAGCTGATGGATCAGATGCGCGCCACGATGGAGAACATCGACCGGACCTCCGACGGGACCGAGGGGGTTCTGCGGGAGATCAAGCTGCTCGCCATCAACGGCAACATCGAGGCCGCCCGGGCCGGCGACGCGGGGGCCGCCTTCAGCGTGGTGGTGGAACGCTTGCAAGACCTGGTGAGCCAGGTGGGGGACGCGGTGGACCGAATCACCGTATCGTCCCATGAGACCCATGATCTTCTCGCCAACCTGGAGAAAACCGAACAGTCTCTCCGGGAGAACGACAAGATGGCCTCGGCGATATAAGACCTTTTCCGAACGGACGCGTGCCGGACATCGGGCCGATTTCTTCGGCCGGGCGTCCGGCCTTTTTTTTACTTCTACTTCCGCCGGCGTTCCGGATCGGGAGGGACCGATCCGTCCCTTCCCCGGGCGATCGCCGGGAAGTCGTTCAGTGGTTGGTGGCGAAACGCACTTCGGCTGCGAGTGAGGGGTCGACCGCGAGGCCGAGTTTATCGGCGGTGGTTTGGTTCAAAATCGGCGTCCCCACGTTCGCCTCGATCACCGGAAGGCGCTCGATGGGCGTGCCGCGCAGAATCTCCAGGGCGTACTGAGCCGCCTTCTCGCCGTGCTCGAATCCGGAGACCGCCACGCCGACAAGGAGGCCGTCCTCGATGCCGAATTCCGAGAAACCGAAGGTGGGCACCGAGGCGTTTCTGCGGGTCCACTCCATCACCGTTTGCGGATCGAGGCTTGTGGAGTCTCCCTCTTCGTGGATCGTGTGATAGGAGTACACACCGAAAGCGTCCACGGTCCGGTTGAAACGCCGGACCGCCTCCTTCCACTCCGTGAAGGTATCCGCCAAAATCCATTCCACGACATCCACGTCGACCGGAACCGTTCGCATGTACGCGATCGCCCCCGCCGAGGTCGGGTCGTCGCTGCTCAGGATGGCGATCCGGCGGTAGGGCCGGAGGCGGGCGAGAAGATCGAGGGTCCTGCGGAAATGGAGTCGCTCGACAACGCCGGTCACGTTCGGCGCCGGATAGCCGTAGTCGGCGGGTTCCCCGTTGACGCCGCAGAAGACCACGGGGCGGGATCCTCCCACGAGCCGCTCGCCCAAGTAACGCTGCGCGTTGTCATCCACGGTGAGAACCAGATCGGCGCCGTAAGCCTCCGCCTCGGCGAAGGCACGCTCCCCCGCCCGCCGCTTCCACTCCTCGCCGGTGTTTCGCTTGGTGTCCATGTAGAAGACGCGGAGGTCGATGCCGGTTCCTTTCAGAGTCCAGCGAACCCCGCGGGTGATGGCGTCCACCCAGGGGTAGTCGGCGTGGTAGCTGTGCACCAGAAGGATGCGCTTCCCCGAGAGGAGGGCCGCCTCCGCCGCGGCGGCTTCCATCCCCGGAGCGACGTTCCCCTCCTCCTTCGGGGCGTCTCTTCCGCATCCGGCGAGGGAGACCGCCGTGGAAATGAAGAACACCGCGAGAAGGCGCGCGCGGAAATCGGCGCGTTCCCGGTGGTGGGCCGATGAATCTCTCGGATCGATTCGAGCCATGATGTCCTCTCGCCCGGATTGTGCCGCCGAGCCCCCGGCGGGGTTCGACGGCGGAATACCGATTCTCTCCCTCAAAGGATCGGTCAAAAACGTCCGGACCTGAGCGGGGAAGGGGGGGGCGCCGTCGAGACCGTGGATGCGGCGGCCGGTTCCGTGCTATTTTGGGCGGGAATGGGCGGCGCCCGCGCCGCGGGCCCGACCCTTCGCGGAGAGGATCGGGATATGTGTCACCACCGCAAGCTCTTTCCCTTGATCGCCGCGCTCCTTCTCGTCTCCTGCGGCGGCGGGAGGGAGGACCGGATCCGCGCCGTCGAGGAGGGCCTTCTGCCGCCCGTTCTCCGGGAGGGGGACGAGGCGCCTCGATGGACCGTCCGGGATCGGATGAGGCGGTATCGGGTCCCCGGCGTCGCCGTCGTCGTGATCGACGACGGCCGACTCGACTGGGGGAAGGGATACGGCGTGCTCGAGGCGGGGAGCCGGGACTCCGTCGGCGCGGAGACTCTCTTCCCGGTTTCATCGGTCACCATGCCGGTGGTCGCCTCCGCCGCGCTCCGTCTCGCCTACGAGGGGCGGCTCGATCTCGACCGGGACGTGAACGAAACGCTCCGGGCGTGGCGGGTGCCGGAGGTCGCCCATCTCCGCGGGGCGCCGGTCACGGTCCGGCGGATTCTGAGCCACGACGCGAGTTTTACGGTGCGCGGCTTCGAGGGGTTCCGGCCGGACGAGAGGATGCCCACGCTCCTCCAGATCCTGGAGGGGCGAAAGCCGGCGCGTAACGCGCCGGTGGTGGTGGACCGCCCGCCCGGAAGCGGTTTCCGCTGGTCCGCCGGCGGCTACGCGGCCCTCCGGATGATCCTGGAGGAGACGACGGGCGAGCCGCTGGACGCATGGATGGAGAGGATCCTCTTCAAACCTCTCGGCATGAAACATACGATGTTGAACAGTAAGGACGGCGCGGGGCGGGATCTCCCCCTGGCGACCCAACACCTGATCGACGGATTCGCGACGCTCGGCGGAGTCCGCATCTACCCCGAACTCGCCGCCCAAGGGCTCTGGACCACCGCCGAGGATATGGCCCGCTGGATCATCGCCCTCCAGGACGCCTACGCCGGTCGTTCGGACCGCCTCCTCCCCCGGGATGCCGCCGGGGAGATGCTCACTCGGACCGCCGGCGAGTGGGGGCTCGGTCTTCGTCTCGGCGGCGAGGGGGAATCGAGCTGGTTCGCGCACGGCGACGGCGGCTTCGGCTGCGGCGCGAGGATCGCCGGTTTCCTCGAGGGAGGACGGGGGGCGGTGGTGCTCACCAACGGCGAAGGGGGAGGGCGTCTCGCCGACGAGATCGTCAGGAGCGTCGCCGAGGCGTATCGCTGGCCCGCGTTTCGCGCGGAGTGGAAGCGGGAGACGGAACCCGACTCGGCGGTCCTTCCCCGGCTGACCGGGGCGTACCGTGTCGACGATCTCCCCGGCCTCACGCGCCTGGAAATCCTCGCTGAGGAAGGGCGGCCGGCGATCCGCATGCTGGGTCGGACCGTTCCTCTCGCCGCCGAGTCCCCCGATTCCTATTTCTCGGCGGACGCGGAGATCATCTGCCGTTTCGACCTTTCCGCCGGCGGGGGACGGGCGAAGTCGCTCACGCTGGTCTGGCGGGGGACGGCCGCGCACGCGCGTCGCGACGGCGCGGCGCGCTGATCCGCTCCGCCGGTCCGTCCGGGAACGCGCCGGCCCGGTTGGGTGTAAGCAGGGGGACGGGACGGGCGGGCGGGCGGTCGGCGCGCGTTCCATCCCGGCCGACGGTTCCACCGACTTTTCTCGAGTCACGAGCGCGTCCCTTCCGCGGAAACCGGAGCGGACGATCGATCCGAAGCCCTGGGGACGGGCCCACCACGCCCCCGCCGAGAAGGAGAGAGACCCGTGAGCCGATGGAAACGCGCGATCCCGGTCGCGCTCGTCCTCCTCGCCCTGCCCCTTTCCGCCTGCACCCGCCATGTTCACGGCCGCTGGTCCGTGGGGGAGACCCTTCCCCGGGACGAGATGGTCCTCGTTCCCGGCGGCTCTTTCTCGATGGGGAAAGAGGGGGGACTCACCGATGGTCCGGTCCACGAGGTCCGGGTCGATTCGTTTCACATCGACCGGTACGAGGTGACCTGCGCCGACTGGGAGGCTTTCCTGAACGCGACGGGACGCGCGCCGAACGAATTCTGGGGCGACGAGTCGTTCCGCTGCGGGCCGGAGTGGCCGGACCACCCCGTGATCGGCGTTTCCTGGGCCGAGGCGAAGGCGTACGCCGAGTGGTGCGGCAAACGCCTCCCCACCGAGGCGGAGTGGGAGTACGCCGCCCGGGGAGGTTTGGAGGGCGCCCCGTACGCCTGGGGGGAAGAACGGGACACCAGCTTCGCGAATTACTATAAGTCCGAAGGGACCAGGCCGGTCGGAAGCTACGGGCCGAACGGGTACGGCCTCTACGACATGACCGGCAACACCGCCGAATGGGTGCTGGACCGCTACGATCCCCGCTACTACGACCGGAGCCCGGCGCGAAACCCGATGGGACCGGCGAAGGGAGGGGAGCACGTCGTTCGCGGGGGCGGATGGCATTCGGGACCCGGTTGCATCTCCGTCTCCCGCCGTCACCATCTCCCCACCTATTGGATCGATTGCAACGTCGGTTTCCGCTGCGTCCGCGATCCGGAGGGTTGTTCCGAAAAGAAGGACGGCATCGGCGACGTCACCGAATGGGCTCTCGAAAACGCCGCCCGGGAGAGGATCGAAGCGGCGGCGAGGGATTACATCGAGGGGTGGTACGCGGGCGACGTGGAGAGGATGGACCGGGCGCTCCACCCGGACCTGGCGAAGCGGGGGGCGCTGCGCGACCGGGAGAGCGGCGCCGTCACGCTCGTTCCCCTCACGAAAGAGGAACTGCTCGGCGCCGTCGCCGCCCGGCCGGGGAGGAGCGATGATCCGGGGGCGAAGGTGTTACGGGTTGAAATCCTGGATATGCAAAGAAACACGGCCGTCGTGAAAACCGTGTCGGCGGATTTCGTCGATTACCTGCATCTCGCCCGTTTCGGCGACGACTGGCGGATCGTGAACGTGATCTGGGAACGGTACGGCGTTGACCGGTAGGGAGGGGAGAGGCGCCCCTGCGCCGGGCTCCGCGCGCGCGGGCGTGCTCTACGGCGTCGGCGCCTACGTGCTCTGGGGGCTCCTTCCGATCTACTGGAAGGCGATCCACGGCGTCCCCGCCCGGGAGATCCTCTGCCACCGGATGGCCTGGTCGCTCCTCTTCACCACCCTACTTCTCCTTCCGGGCGGACGGTGGCGGCGCGTGCTCCGCGAGGCGCGCCGCCCCGCCACGCTCTTCCTCTTCCTCCTCACCGCGTCGCTGATCACCGTCAACTGGTCCGTGTACATCTGGGCGGTGACCGAGAGCCGGATGGTGGACGCGAGCCTCGGCTACTTCATCAACCCGCTGGTTCACGTCTTCCTCGGCGTTCTCTTCCTTCGCGAGCGGCCGCGGCCCGCCCAGTGGGCGGCCATCGCCGTCGCCGGCGCCGGCGTCGCCTGGCTCGCCTGGCGGTACGGCGGCGTCCCCTGGATCGCCCTGGTCCTCGCCGCCACATTCGGCCTCTACGGCCTCCTCCGGAAGACGGCGCCTCTGGACTCCCTCGAGGGGCTCTCCATCGAGGCGGCGCTCATCTTCATGCCCGCACTCGCCTATCTGCTCTTCCTGGAGCGGACCGGCGCGGGCGCCTTCGGCCACGCCGGGGCGCGGATCGACATACTACTCGCCCTTTCCGGGACCGTCACCGCCCTCCCCCTTCTCTGGTTCGCCCACGCCGCGCGCCGGGTCCGGCTCGTCACCATCGGCGTTCTCCATTACATCGCTCCCACGCTGCAGTTTCTCCTCGGCGTTCTCGTCTACGGCGAACCGTTCGAGCGGGTTCGTTTCATCGGCTTCGCCGCCGTCTGGGTCGCCCTCGCCCTCTACACGGTCGACGCGGTGCGCGCCGCGCGCCGGGCCCGCTCCCCCATCCCTCTTCCCCGCACGCTCTGATCCCGCGGACGGGCGGCTCGCGCGGCGGGGCGGGGCGCATTATCTTCCAAGAAGGAAAGCCCCGGAGAAAGGGGAACGCCATGCGAACCATGCGCGCCGCGGCGGTGCTCGCCACGATGATCGTGCTCGCCGCCGCCGCTCCGAGAGAAGGAACGGCCATGTCGAGAAAGCCAAACGCCGCGCCGAGCCGCCCCGCGCCGCCCATCGACGGGGAGCGCCCGGCGGAGACGCGGGTCGCCGACTTCGCCCTCGGCTGATTCTGGGGACCCGACTCCCGGTTCGGGAGCTTGGAAGGTGTCCTTCGGACCACCGTCGGCTACGCCGGGGGCCGGAAGGAAAACCCCACCTATCATTCTCTCGGCGATCACGCCGAGACGATTCGCGTCGAATACGACCCGGCGCGGGTCGGCTATGAGGATCTTCTTCGCGTATTCTGGGAGGAGCACGACCCGACGGCCCGGCCCTGGTCCGCCCAGTACCGTTCCGCGATCTTCACCCACGGCGCCGAACAGGAGCGCCTCGCGCGGGAGAGCCTCACCCGGAACGAGGAACGTCTCGGCCGGAAGGTTTACACCAAAATCGAAACGGCCGGTTCCTTTTGGCCCGCCGAGGCGTATCATCAGAAATACCTCCTTCGGCAGGCCGGCTTTCTGATGGAGGAGATGCGCGCCGCCTATCCGGGGGAGGAGGAGTTCGCGGCCTCCACGGCCGCGGCGCGGCTGAACGGGTACCTCGGGGGATACGGCGGACCGGAACGGTTCGAGGGGGAGGCGGAGCGTCTCGGCCTCGGCCCGGAGGCGCGGGCGAAGCTGCTCGCCCTGCTCGTTTCGCACCACGGCCGCGGCGCCGCCTGCGCGGCCCCGCCCCCTTCTCCGCGCTGACGCCCCTTCTTTCCGCCTTGACCGGGCTCATCGGCGGGGACCACACTCGGATCCGGACGCCCGGCCCGGGGACGTCCGGAGGATGTGACCATGCCGCCCGATCCTTCCCGTCTGCTCGCCGTCGCCGGAATCGAAACCCCCCTCGTCGGGTTCTACGACGCCCCCGATCCCGCCCCCTTCGAACCCCTCAAGAAACCCCGCAAGGGGGAGTGTCTTTTCGCCGCCTACGAGGACTGGATCGCCGGCCGAACGCTCCATCTCACCGCGGACCGCTTCGGTTGCGGCGGAGCGGGTTACTGGCTCTTCGGGAGGGAGGGACGATCCCGCGACGAATTCGTCCGCTTCCTCGTGGACGGCGAGGGACTGAAGGAGTCGCACGGTCTGATGCAAGCCTGGCTCGACCACCGCGTCCCCTACCGCGCGGAGCACCCGCATCTTCTTTTCGGACCGCTCCGCCCGGAGGCGTGGGACCATCTACGGACGATCACCTTCTTCGTCGACCCCGACCGCCTCTCCTTGCTTCTTCTCGGCGCGCAGTACCATCACCGGCCCGGCGATCCGGAGCCGGCGGCGGTCCCCTTCGGCTCGGGATGCATGGAGATCGGCGTCCTTCTCGGCGATCCGGACGCGGCGCGGGCCGTGGTGGGCGCCACGGACATCGCCATGCGCGCCCATCTGCCGCCGGAGATCCTCGCCTTCACCGTCACCCGTCTGATGTTCGAGCGACTCTGCGCCATCGGCGCCGACAGCTTTTTGTATAAACCGTTCTGGAGGAGTCTGCGCCGCGCCCGCGGGTTTCCCGATCCTACCGGCCCGGACGAAACCGGCGGCCGCCCGGGGTCGTAGTCTCTTTGTGGAGGCGCCTCGGCGGGCGCGACCCTCGGCAAAACGAACATCCACCGGAGGCAGGAACCATGTACGAACGACACCGCACCATCCTGGGCGGGCTGCACATCGCCCTCGGCATCATCCCCGTCTTCGTGGCTTTGATCGCCTATTCCCTTCTTCTTTTCGCGGGGGTGATGAGCGGTGATCCGACCGCCCGCATGATCACCGGCCGCGTCGGCTCGCTGGTCGCCTTTCTGCTGTTGCTCATCGGGCTCCCCGGGTTTCTCTCCGGCATCGGGCTCCTCGCGGGCGCCGGTTGGGCGAAGGTGCTCGCCGTGATCGTCGGCGCGCTGAATCTGGTGAACTTCCCGATCGGGACCGCGATCGGCGCCTACACGATCTGGGTGATCGCCTCGGACAAGGAGGACGAAAAAACCAAGCCGCCGGCCGTGATCTCATCCTGAAGAGGGCGCGAAGAACCTGCCCGTGCGCCCGCGGCGTTCCCGCTCGGCGCGACCGCGGTCGCCGTCGCGGAAAAACTCTTCTCCCCCCGCCGCCCGCCCGCGCGGCTCACGCGGGGTGAGAACGTCACGGCTCCGTTTTCGGCGCGCCGCGAAGAAATAGGCGAACAAAACCACGCCGCCGGACGTCTAATCAGTAGAGCTTGCCCACCAAGCGCCACGCCCCGCTCCCCTTCGGGGATCACCTAGGAGAAGGAAACGGATGCGACGGCTCTTCGCCGAAGGCGGGTCTTCCCGCGTACGCGAAGTACGCGAAGGCGACCGGCGCGAAGGGGGGACGGGGGCGTGAACCGTTTTCCGATCGACGCCAGGCCCGTCGCCCTCCGGGAGGGGGAGACCGTCGGCCCGCTTCTCGAGCTTCTTCGGCGCGCCCTCGCCGTTCCGGACGGTCTCCATCCCGGTGAGGCGGAGAGGCGGCGTTTTCTTTTCGAGCGGGACGCGGACAGGATCCCCGGCGCGCGGCTCTGGACCGACGACGACGGCCACGCTTATGGGCTCGCCTGGGTCTCCACGTTTCTCCGGTCGGCGTGGATCGTCACCGATCCCGCCTATCCCGAGGCGGAGGGGCCCGTCGCTCTATGGACGGCTCGCCGAATTCGCCGCGCCACCGCCTCCGGCACGCGCGCCGGCGTGCTGGTGCCGGCCGGCGTGAGGGACGGGGGGCGGGAGCGCGCCCTGGGCGCGGCCGGTTTCGCGCCGACACGCATGGCCTCGATTCTCCTCTCACTCTCCTGCGAGAACGCCGCCGTCGATCCTTCGGAGCATCCCTCCGGGTACTCGGTCCACTCCCTTCTCGCGCCGGAAGAGCTGCAGGAGAGGGCCGACGCGGAGAGCCGTCTCTTTCCGGATCAACCGGTACGGGCGGAGCGATACTGCGCCATGATGCGCCGCGGCTCCCTCTACCGCCGCGATCTGGATCTGATCGCGATGGGTCCCGACGGGCGAATCGCCGCCTTCGGTCTCTTCCAGCACGACCCGGCCACCCGCATCGCGCGCGCGGGTCCGGTCGGCTGTCTCGCCGGCAACCGCCGTCTCGGCGTCGCCTCCGGCCTCGTCCGCGAGGGAGTTCGCCGCCTCCGGCGACTGGGGTGCCTCTCCGTCCGCGCGGAAGTACCCGCCTCGATCCGCCCCGACGCGTGCGTTCCCTTCTCCTTTTGGCGTTCTCTCGGCTTCCGCCCGGTGGGCCGCCGCCGTTACTGGTCGCTCTGATCGGACGGCGGACCGATCGGTTCCGCCCTGTAAACAATCCGCCGCGCGCGGTATACTCGAAACGGCCCGGCGCTCCCGCGGGCGACGCGGCCCCGGCCCTGCCCACTCGACCGATCGGGGACCCCTTCCCCTGGAAAGGAGACCATCGTGAGCACCGATGAACTGTTGAACCGCTTCCTGCGCTACGTGAAGGTGGATACGACCTCGAACGAGGAGAGTGAAACCTATCCCAGCACCGAGTGTCAGCTCGATCTGGCGCGCATGCTGAAGGAGGAACTGGAGTCGCTCGGTCTCCAGAACGTGAGCCAGAACGAGTTCGGCATCGTGATGGGGACCGTTCCCGCCACGAAGGAAGGGGCGCCGACGATCGCCTGGTTCGCCCACATGGACACATCCCCCGAGGCGAGCGGTACAAACGTGAAACCGGTGGTGCGGAGCAACTACGACGGCGGCGACATCGTTCCCTCCGGCGATCCCTCGCAGGTGATCCGCGCCGCCGATGTGCCCGAGATGGCGGGGATGAAGGGGAAGACGCTGATCACGTCCGACGGGACCACACTCCTCGGCGCCGACGACAAGGCGGGGGTGGCGATCATCATGACCGCCGCCGCCGATCTGATGGAGGACCGCACCATCCCCCACGGCCCGATCCGCGTCGTCTTCACCTGCGACGAAGAGGTGGGACGCGGGACCGACAAGATCGACCTCGCGGAGATCGACGCGAAGGTCGGGTACACCGTGGACGGCTCGGAGCTGGGATCCATCGAGCAGGAGACCTTCTCCGCGGACATGGCGACCGTCACCGTCACCGGCAACAACATCCACCCCGGTCTCGCCAAGGGGAAGATGATCAACGCGATCCGCCTGGCGGGGCAGTTCCTCACCCGTCTCCCCTGGCACCGGCTCGCGCCGGAAACCACCGCGGGGCGCGAGCCCTTCCTGCACCCCTACGTGATCGAGGGGGGCGTGCCGGAGGTGAAGATCAAGGTCCTGCTCCGGAGCTTCGACACAGCCGACCTGGCGGACCAGGCGGAGATCCTGAGACGCGTCGGCGCCACGATCGTCGCCGAACATCCGGGGGCGTCGATCGACGTGTCGGTGAAGAAGCAGTACCGGAACATGCTCGAGGCGCTCCGGAAGGAGCCGCGGGCGGTGGAACTGGCCGTGGAGGCGGCGCGCAAGGCGGGCGTGGAGCCGCGCTACGAGCTGATCCGCGGCGGGACGGACGGGTCCCGCCTCTCCGAGATGGGGCTCCCGACGCCGAACCTGTGGGCGGGGATGTACAACTACCACTCCGAGCGGGAGTTCGCCTGTCTGGAAGAGATGGACGCCTCCCGCAAGACGCTGGTCGAGCTGGCCCGCCTCTGGGGGAACGAGAAGTAGGGCGCGCCGCCGCCCGAAACGCCGCGGGCGGGAGGGCCGTCGCCGGTCCTCCCGCCGTATTCTGAGAGACGAAAGGTATTGATGCGAAGGGAATCGTTGCGGGCCGACGGGCTCCTCCTTCTCGCGGCGATGATCTGGGGCTTCTCTTTCGTCGCCCAGAGGGCCGGCATGGCCCACACGGGGCCCTTCACCTTCAACGCCGTTCGTTTCGCCCTCGGCGCGCTCACGATCCTTCCGTTGATGGGCAGGCGGCGCGGCGCGGCGTCTTCTTCCCCTCCGCGGCGGGCGGCGCTGAAGGCGGGCGTCGCGGCCGGAAGCGCCCTCTTCCTCGCCGTCTCCCTCCAGCAGATCGGCATCGTCACCACCACCGCCGGGAAAGCGGGCTTCATCACCGGGCTCTACGTGGTGATCGTGCCCCTTCTCGGGATCGCCCTCGGACGAAGGGCGGGGATCGGCACCTGGGCGGGAGGGGCGCTCGCCGTCGCCGGCCTCTACCTCCTCAGCGTCCGCTCCGGATTCCGCCTCGCGCCGGGCGACGGTCTCGTCCTCGCCGGCGCTTTCTTCTGGGCGGTTCACGTGTTGATCGTCGATCGCGCCGTCCGGCGGACCGGGGCGCTCCGACTCGCTTTTCTCCAATTTTCGTTTTGCGCCGCGGCGAGCGCCGTCGCCGCCCTCGTCTTCGAAACGGTCGATCCGGCCGGGGTCCGGGCCGCCGCCGTTCCGATTCTCTACGGAGGGGTGATGTCCGTCGGCGTCGCCTTCACGCTGCAGGTCGCGGCGCAGAGGACGGCCCCGCCCGCGCACGCGGCGCTTCTCCTCAGCCTGGAAACGGTTTTCGCCGCTCTCGGCGGGGCTCTTCTCCTTGGTGAGGGGATGGACGGGCGCGGGGCGATCGGCTGCGCGGCGATCCTCGCCGGCATCCTTCTCTCCCGCCTCGCCGGAGAGGGGACGCAGGGAGCGCCCGGCGGCGCGTGATTTTCCCCGTTCCCCCTTGTATACTGGCGCCGGAGAAACGAGTCGGCCGTTCGTCCGCGCCCGGCGGCGGGGAGGAGGTTTGCGTCATGGCGATCTTTCGCGTGGAAGGGGGGATCCCGCTTTCGGGCGAAGTGATTCCTTCGGGGAACAAGAACGAAGCGCTTCCCGTGCTGGCCGCCTCTCTTCTCGCGGGCGGGCCGGTGACCCTCCGGAACGTGCCGCGGATCGGCGACACGGGCACGATGATCGACGCGATTCGGAGCGCAGGCGCATCGATGGACACCCTGACTCCGGACACGGTCACGATCGATCCTTCGGGGATCAAGGACGCCGAGCCGGACCAGGAAACCTGCGCGCGCATACGCGCCTCTTTCCTCCTCGCGGGACCGCTCCTCGCGCGCCGGGGGCACGTCACTCTGCCGCGCCCCGGCGGGGATCGAATCGGCCGGAGGCGGCTCGACACGCACCTTCTCGCGCTGGAAGCGCTCGGCGTCGAGGTGAGCGCCGGCAAGGCCTATCACCTGGCCGCACCGCGGGGACTCCGGGGGACGGAGATCTTTCTCGACGAGGCGTCGGTGATGGCGACGGAGAACGTGGTGATGGCCGCCGCCGCCGCGACGGGGACCTCCGTCATCTACAACGCCGCCTGCGAGCCGCACGTGCAGGGGGTCTGCCGGATGCTCGTCGCGATGGGCGCGCGGATCGACGGGATCGGGAGCAACGTTCTCACCGTCGAAGGGACGCCGGAGCTGGGAGGCTGCGAGCACCGCGTATCGCCGGACCACATCGAGATCGGCAGCTTCATCGGTCTCGCCGCGGTGACCGGCGGCGAGACGACGATACGCGACGTGGTTCCGGAGCATCTCCGCATGATTCGGATGGCCTTCCGCCGCCTCGGCGTGGAGACCCGCCTCTCCGGCGGCGACCTCGTCGTGCCGGGCGGGCAGGACCTGGAGGTGTGCTGCGATCTCGGCGGGGCGATCCCGAGCATCGCCGACGGCCCGTGGCCCGCCTTCCCGGCGGACCTCACATCGATCGCCCTCGTCACCGCGACCCGATCGCGCGGAACGGTGCTGATCCACGAGAAGATGTTCGAGAGCCGGCTCTTCTTCGTCGACAGCCTGATCGCCATGGGGGCGAAGATCGTCCTCTGCGATCCGCACCGCGCGGTGGTGAACGGACCGGCGAACCTCGTCGGCCGCAACCTCTCCAGCCCGGATATCCGCGCCGGTATGGCTCTTCTGATCGCGGCGCTTCAGGCGGAGGGTATCTCGATGATCCACAACATCCAGCAGATCGATCGGGGCTACGAGAAGATCGACGAGCGCCTCCGCCGCCTCGGCGCGCGGATCGAACGGTTGGACGACTGCGCGGCTTAGGGGGGCGATGTCGAAGATGTCCTTCGCTTTTGATTCCACCGGGCAGGGAGCGCATGCGGGATGACGTCGGCGGATTCGGTGTGCTTCCTCGATAAAGAAGAGGTGCGGATCGGGGAGTTCCCGGACGTCGGCCCCGTGCTCGACATCGGCGGAGGGGGTGAGGGGATCGTCGGTCTCCTGGCGGGGGAGAAGACGATCTCGGTGGACCGTTCCCCGCGCGAACTGAAGGAGGCGCCGGAGGGTCCGCGCAAGGTGGCGGCCGACGCGCGGGCGCTCCCCTTCCCCGACCGGGTCTTCCCACTGGCCGTCGCGTTCTTTACGCTTCTCTATCTGCCGGGACGCGAAGACCTGGATCGTCTGTTCGAGGAGGCGGCGCGGACTCTGCGACCGGAGGGGCGTTTCCTGATCTGGGACGCGGAGCTACCGGTGCGTCCGGATGGAGATACGAGCGAGGCGGTCGCCCTTCCCCTCCGGGTGATCGCCGCCGGTCGGGAGATCGAAACGGGGTACGGCGTTCGCTGGCCGCGGGAGACCCGCGCTGCCGAGGAGGTTCTCCGCCTCGCCCGCCGCGCCGGATTCGAGGGCAGAGTGATGGAACGTTCCGGAAGAACATACCGGATCGACCTACGGCTACGGGAGGAGCGATGACTTGACGCGGGGGAAGCGGATCCGCGCCGGCAACCACCCGGGAGAGTCGAAATCGTGTACGGCAAAGAGAAAAGGAAGGGCAACGTGGGGATGAGGCGATGAAACGAAAAATCTCCGAACCGAACGACCTCCGGACGATTCCCGGCGTGGGGCCGAGCATCTCCCGGGATCTCGTCGACCTCGGCTTTCGGTCCGTCGCGAATCTCCACGGAGCCGACCCGGAAGAAATGTACGGTCGTTTGCAGATCCTCCGCGGGGGGCCGATCGACCGCTGCGTCCTCTACGTCTTCCGCTCGGCCGTCTATTTCGCCGTTTCCCGCCGTCCCGACCCCGAACTGCTCAAGTGGTGGAACTGGAAGGATCGCCCCGATCCCCGGAATCCGAAGCGACGAGAACGCTGAGCGCCCACGCCCGCACCCTCCATTCCCGCTTGCAGTTAGGCCGGCCCTGCGATAAAATGAAAAGACACGAACGGTCATCGGCGGGGTGCCTGGTCCGCACGCTATTCCTCCCATGATCGGCGATCTCTCCGGAGAGAGCTGATTCCCGAACACTGCCTTCCCCTTGTCGTTGGTTCTTTCGTTTTCGTATTTCCGATCGGCACGTCCGTAAACGCCCCGAGACATGAGAGGGGGGTATGAGATGGCGAGCACTCTCCGCCGGAAAGGAACAACCGTGAAAAGGCTGCTATTGATTTTCGGCCTCGCGCTCTTCTGCTGTTCGTTCTTGTCCTGTGATCTGTTGCAATCGGATTCCGATGACGACGAATCGGGCGATCCCCAGGGGACGACGACCTTCGAGTGGGTCGATATCCCCGCCGGCGCCTATACCTATGGGGACTCCGCCGCCGCTTCGACGATCGATACCGCCTACAAGATCATGAAGTACGAGGTGACCAACGCGCAGTATGTCGCCTTCCTGGAGGAGGCGATAGCGGCGGGGGAGGCGTTTTTCTTTTTCTTGGGCGACAGCGTCGCCAGCACCGTGCAGGGGACTTACGAAGGGGACGAGATGTACAGCGCCGGGACCGTCCCTCTTTTCGACCTGCACGCGTACTCCCAGCATCCCTATGAACAGAGGATCACCTACTCAGGCGGCGCCTTCGTCATCGTCCCCGGATACGAGAACCACCCGGCCGTGCAGGTGACCTGGTTCGGCGCGTACGCCTTCGCGAAGCACTACGGGCTCGCCCTCCCCACCGAGGAGGAGTGGGAGATGGCGGCGCGGGGGAACACGGGGTACCAGTATCCCTGGGGGAACGACGATCCTTGGGACGAGCACGGCGTGATCAACTGCGGCCTCGTCAACTACGGGGACTGCCGCTACGACACGGCGCCCGTGGGCGGCACCAGCGGCGTCAGTCCCTACGGTGTTTGCGAGATGGCGGGGAACGTCTACGAGTGGTGCCACAGCTGGATCGGCGCGGGGAGCTTCGACCGCGTGGTGCGCGGCGGTTCGTGGAACGTCAGCTCCTGGGAGATCCAGACGTTCGCGCGCGGCCATCGCTCTCCGAAACGGAGCTATTGGGACGGCGGTTTCCGCTGCGTGAAGCGGAGCTGATCCGGTAGAACCGCCCGATGGAAATAGGACGGCCGCCACTCCCACGCCGAGGGGGCGGCCGTCTTCTTTTTCGGGGCCTGCGCGTACCCCCGTTCGATGCCGTTGTTTCGTCGCGCCGTTCGCTCTAGCGGTCCTCCTCCGCGCGGAGTTCCGCGCGAATCGCTTCGATCTCCTCGCGAAGCCCGGCGACCTCCTTCTCCAGCCTCGCCGCGTTCGCCGCTTCGGCGGCGGCGCGCTCGGCGCCGACCTCGGGATCGTTCACCGGTCCACCGGCGGTGAGCGGCTCGCTCACGTTTCCGTAGGCGGTGGGAACGTAAAGGAGCGTGAGCGTTTTATCGTAGAGATCGAAGTCCGATACCTGAATTTCCCCGAGGAAGTAGAAGGTGTGGGTGCCCGCCGTGGAAACCGGGAAGAGACCATGAATCGTCACCGGCTGGTTGTAGGTTCCCCAGGGCATCCCGCCGGGTAACTGCAGGCTGTAGTAAGGATCGGGCATGACGGTGGTTTGGGTGGAGAGGGCGAAGTGGCAGTCGAAGGCGTACGACGATCCGATGTGCCACTGGACGTGGGCGGTGGCGATGGCCAGTACATACCCGGCTGCGGGGCAGACGATGCTTCGCGAAAGGAGAACCGTCGGCGTGGAGCCGATCCACTGATAGGTGCCGGTCCAGGTGCTGCACGCCACGCCGGGCTCGTCGAGGATCTCCGCCGCGGCGACCGCGTCCCCGGGGAGGGTCACCGTGCTGTTTCCCAGACCGTTCAGATTGAAAAGGGCGGAGCCGGCGGAGCCCGAAAACTCGATCAACGGTGAATTCCGGGAGAAGACCGCGTGGGGTCCGTACTCGGTCCCTCCGGCGAGGCCGCCGATCTCGAGTTGGTTCGCCGCACCGTTGTAGTGGAGGAATATCCCGTAGGTGCCGTCGTCGTCCTCGCTGAAGAGAAAGCGGCTGTCCTCGTTGATGGTCGCTTCGGGGCCGATCATCGCCGATCCGATCGAATCGTTCCCGACGACGTGGAGAGGGTAGAGCGGATCGTCGGTGCCGATCCCCACGTTGCCGCTCACGCCGGAGTACATGTTGTCGCCGTAGATCGTCCAGTCGGCGTCGGCACCGGCGCCGCCGGCGACCACCGCCGAATCGGCCACCGCCGCGCGGATCGCCCAGGGAACGGCGGTGATCTTCATCCGCGGCGTCATCTCCGGATCGGACTCGACGGTGATCCCCATCCAGCGGGGCGTGTCCTCGAAGGTGTTCTCCGTGAGGGGAGAGAGGGAGCCGAGGATCACGCTGAAGACGCCCTCCTCCACGGTGACCGTCCGCGATTCGCACCAGACCGAATCCGCGTCGACGCTGTCCTTGTAGATGGCGAAGAAGACGTCGTAGTCGCCGTCCGGGACGATCGCACCGCCCGCGTCGGTCAGAACCCCTTGGTAGTTCATGAGGCCGGGCACGGCGGCGTGGAGAAGGGACGCGAAGAAGAGAAGGCAGAAGAGCGTGAGAAAGAGACGGGCCGGGTATTTCATGGTTCTCTCCTTTATTTCACGAGGACCATTTTACGAACTTGGTTGGTCGCGCCGATCCGAAGGGCGCAGAAGTAGACGCCGGAGCCGACGGGTGCTCCCCGGTCGTCGGTTCCGTCCCACACCGTCTCGTGCGGGCCCGGGCCGAGCGTTTCGCGGATGAGGGTGCGAACCGCCCGCCCGCCGACGCCGTAGACGACGATCTCCACGGGGCCCGCTTCGGCCGTCTCGTAACGGATCGTGGTCGCCGGGTTGAAGGGATTGGGCGCGTTCGGAAGGAGGGCGTTCCGGAAGATCGGGGGAAGCACGTCCTCCAGGACGCCGGTGGCGACGGCGATCTTTCTCCAGAAGCCGGCGTGGAGATCGATATTCGCGCTTCCGCAGAGGCCGATCGGCGTCGATTGGCCGAGTGTGCCGTTGGAGCGGAAATTGGCGCTCGCCCCGGGGGCGCCTCCGGCGCCGATCGTCGACCAGGGGATGTCGAAGGCGCCCTGCGTTTCTTCCGCGCGGGAGAGTTCCCCCTCGCCCGGACCGGCGAAAGCGGCGGCGGCGAGGAAGAGAAGAAGAGGACCGATCAGGAGAATGCGCATGGGGTTCTCCTTTCGTGGAAACGGTGGGGACGAGAGCCCCCTCCCCGAATCCCGTTATTCGTCTGTTTCGGATGAGAAGCGCATGAATACTTCGCTATCATACCATGGATTCACCGATTGATTGAAGTGGTTCCGTTCTTTCCCCTGATTTTTCCGGCCCGATGCGTTCCGGCGTGAATCGAAAGGTGGATTCGAAAAGGCGTGAAAGGGCCCGGAAGACCGTTATCGATCGAAGAGGGGAATGAAATGGGGAGGGCCGGTTTGGGCCCTCCCCGTTCCTGTTTGATTCACGGCTCGATCAGTAGGTCCTGAGTTCGCCCACCTCGTTCTCCACCGCATCGAGAATCCGCCTGGTCTTCACCAAATCCATCATGGCGTTGTGATCGTTGAAGAGGGGGCGGTCCTCGTCGAGGAAGTCGACCTTCTCGCGGATCGCCGCCTTGGCGGCGAGCGTGCCGCGGCCGGGTGCGTACTTCCGGAAGTCGAGGGACTGCGCGGCCGCCATCAGCTCGATGCCGAGGACCCCGTTGGCGACCTCCAGAATCTGGGCGGTCTTGAGCGCCGAGTTCATCCCCATGGAGACGAAATCCTCCTGGTCCGCGGCCGCCGGGATGGACTGGAAGAAGGCGGGTGTGGAGAGGATCTTCTGCTCGACGATCTGCATGTCCGCGGTGTACTGGCTGAGCATCATGCCGGACATCATTCCCGCCCCCTTGGTGAGGAACGCGGGGAGGCCGACGCTGAGCGCCGGGTTGGTCATCCGGTTGAGGCGCCTCTCGCTGATCACGCAGACCATGGTGATCGCCCCGCCGAGGGTGTCGAGGGGAAGGCTGACCGGCGTCCCCTGGAAGTTCGCGCCGGTGAGGACGACATGATCGTCGGGGAGGAAGATGGGGTTGTCGCCGACGCCGTTCGCTTCGATCTCGATCTGGCTGCGGGTCCAGCGGAGGTGATCGCGCGCCCCGCCGTGCACCTGCGGGGTGGAACGCATGCTGTAGGCGTCCTGAACCTTGACCTTTTCCTTGCCGGTGAGGAGGTCGGAGCCGTCGATCACCTTGCGGATGTTCGCCGCCGACGCGACGGCGCCGCGGAAGCCGCGCAGCTCGTGGAGCCGCCCGTCGTAAGGCTTCATGTTCGCCTTGAGCGCGTCGAGGGTCATCGCCGCGGCGATGTCCGCCATCTTGAGGAAGCGCTCGGCGTCGTATACGGAGAGGCAGCCGATCCCGGTCAGCATGTTGGAGCCGTTGATGGAGGCGAGGCCGTCCCGCGCCCGGAGGCCGGGGATCGGAATGCCCGCCTTCTCGAAGGCGGTCTTGGTCGCCATCCGCTCGCCTTTATAAAAGGCCTCTCCCTCGCCCATCATGGAGAGGGCCATCTGACTCATGGGAGAGAGGTCGCCGCAGGCGCCCACCGATCCCTTGGTGCAGACCACCGGCGTCACTCCTTTGTTGAGCATGGCGACGAGGGTTTCGGTGATCACGGGGCGGCAACCGGAGTAGCCGTTGGCGTGGACGTTGGCGCGAAGGAGCATCGCCGCGCGCACCACTTCTTTCGGGAAGGGATCGCCGATGCCGGCGGCGTGGTTGTAGATGAGGTAGCGCTGGAACTGCTCGACCTGATCGTCGGTGAGAACCACTTCGCTGAATTCGCCGATGCCGGTGTTGACGCCGTACATGATCTCGCGCGCTTGGATGCGCTCCTCGATGAATGCGCGGCATTTGACGATGCGTTCGCGCGCCTCGGGGGCGAGTTCGACCGGTTCGTTGTTTCGTGCGACGGAGACGACGTGCTCGATGGTGAGGTCTTTGCCGGTGATGCGGACGGCCATGCCGATCCTCCAGTGCTCAGGCTCGGGGGAAAATACGAGCGACATCCCGAGCGCGTTTCGGGTTGATCGCTCCCACCCACCCCGCAGCAACCGAGAAGAGGATCTCGATCCGCGTGCGTTGATTATCCTCCCGGCCGGCGATTTACGCAAGAGGGGGGAGGGGAGGATGCCGATTGTAACGTAAGGCGTTGCTATTATGTGTGTTGCGCTATCCATATTGAAATCGCTATCGCTACCGCTTTATTCCCTTCCACCCCCGGCTCTCCCTTCGGGGCACGGTCCGGATGCTCTGCATCCTCCCTCTTCTCGCTCGCCGACCCACCTCCATCCGCCCCGATAAATGCTCGACAGATTTTTTATCATCTCGACGGAGGCGGGCTTCGGTGGGTGCCCGGCGAGTCGAGACGGCACCGAGAGGGAGCCCGGCGGGGGAAGGGGAGGGCCGCCTCGGTACCGAATTCTCTTTTCGAGGAGCAGAGCGACGAGAAAAGGTATCCGGTACCCACAGCCTTACTATCGCTATCGGGATTGAAAGCCCCTCGTAACCTGATTCACTTTTCCGGAGCGGAGCGGAGGAAAAGGTATCTGGTTACGAGGATCCGCGAAGGGCTTGCCATCGCTATCGGGATCGGGATCGCTATCGCAATCGAAATCATTTTCTCCCTCTCCCGCTTGCGGGAGAGGGAGAAGGCCAATACCAAGGCGCCGGCGATATTGTCTGCAAACCGGAGGGGCGAAAACGTCTATACTCGTGTTCGTTCGAGGGGGATGAATCAAGCGAGGTGAGGTATGCACGCTCTGTCAGGCAAGTGGGCGCTCGTCACGGGTTCGAGCAGGGGAATCGGGCAACGGATCGCGGTGGGGTTGGCGGGGGAAGGGTGCAACGTGATCCTTCACGCCCGCACGATCGGACATTTGGACGAGACCGTTCACGTGCTGAAAGACCATGACGTCGAACAGGTCACCGTCGAGGGCGATCTCGCGACGGACGCCGGCGTGCTGGCGGTGATCGACGGCGTGCGTGAAAAACCGGGCCGCGTCGACATTCTCTACAACAACGCCGCGGTGCAGAACGAATGGCGGAGCATTTGGGAGATTCCCAAGAAGGTCTGGGAAGAGACGTTCCAGATCAACCTGCACGCGCTCGTGGCGATGTGCAACGCCTTCGTTCCCGGAATGATCGAGCGAAGATTCGGGCGGGTCGTCAACATCACCTCGGGGATCCGGGATGTCCCGCATCTCGCGCCCTACGGTGTTTCCAAGGCGGCGGTCGACAAGTACACGCTGGATCTGGCGGCGGAACTACGTGATACCGGCGTTCTGGTGAACACCTTGGACCCCGGTTGGCTCAAAACGGACATGGGCGGCCCTCACGCCGATCATGAAATCGACACCGTTCTGCCCGGCGCCCTCGTCCCGGCGCTCTTGGACGACGATGGTCCCCGCGGACGCCGGTACTCGGTCCAGGACCGGGAGTGGATTTAGCGGCGCGGCGGCGAGATCGCCGGGGGGTGGACGGGCGCCAGAACCTCTCACCTCACCATGATTCTCTCGGCGCTCACGCTGGGCGGAAACCGCGAAGCCGGGTACGTGCGCCGAACTCTGCTGATCGGCGGAGCGTTGTGCCTCGCGGGAGGTGCCGGCCCGATTTCCGGATGGATGCTTCTGCAGAACGTCGCCGTGCTGGGGTACGCCGTCGCCTTACCAATAGCCGCCGGCCTCCTCGCGCGCCTGTTCATGAGTACGGCGCCGGTATCGACTTCCTGACTCGGAGAGATGTATGCCGAATGACCGACCCGTTCTAAACGACCCGGATCAGTTCCCGACGGAAGAGGTGGTCTTCTCCCATATCGGGAAGAGAAAGGTCGTGTGGGAGGCGCTTTTCGGCGCGCTGCACGAGCGGCATCCGGAGTTCGAGGAGGAATGGAGGTATTACAAGGACGGGAAGAGCTGGCTCATGAAGGTGACGCGGAAGTCGAAGACGATCTTCTGGGTTTCCGTGAGGAAGAACGCGTTTCTCGTCGCATTTTATTTCTCGGACAGGGCCGAGGAGAGAATCCTGAAAAGCGTTCTATCGGAGGAGAGGAAGGAGGAATTCAAGAGCGGGAAGAAGCACAGAAAAATCCGGCCGATCGCGATCCGGATGGAGGAGAAGAAGGACATCGAGGACGTGGAGGAACTGATCGGCATCCGAATGAATGTGTAGAAAGGGAAAGTGGAGGCCGCCGACGATCCTTAAAAATAAGAAAGGAAGCATATAGACCGAAAGCAAAACATGCCGTATAGTGGTGCCGTCGACATCGGTGCGTTTCCCGACGGACGACGTGCGTTATGATTTCGAGTGAGGCGGCGACCATGAACCGTCCGGATTCCCGCTATCGACCTACCCCGTCCATCCTCTTCGCGGTCTTCCTCCTGATCGCCTTTCTCCCGTCCGGTTGCGCGGACAGGCGTTTCCAGGCATGGGACATCCTCAATTCGACGAGAGGAATGCAGGGGAGTGTGGGAAGATCCGAGGCGCTGGAGTATCTGTGTCAACGCGGTTCGTCTCTCAGGAAAATCGACCTTTCCGATGTCTGGCTGGACGAGATCGATCTGAGCGGAGCGAAGATGGAGGAAGTCGATCTGCGGAGGGCGCACATAAAGAACGTGGATTTCACGGGAGCGGAACTCGCCAGCGTGAATCTGGACGATGCGTGGCTCTGGAACGTCACGTTTCGAGAAGCCGACCTGATGAACGCCAGCCTGCGGGGAACGAAGATCGTTCTGGTCGATCTTCGCGGCGCGGATCTACGGTTCGCCGATCTGGAAGAGGCGACCATGATGCTGGTCGACCTGGAGGGGGCCGATCTGCGAAAAGCGTCCCTGCGGCACGTCGGATTTTGTGCTCGTCCGGAGCAATCGTCCTTTCTGTGCGGGGCGAATTTCCGTGGAGCCGACCTACGGGAAGCCGATCTATGCCGCGTGAGGGAGTGGAAGAACATCGTCGACTTCCGAGGAGCGAACCTGGCGGACGCGAGGATTTCCAAGATTGAATTCCGACAGTGGGCCGTCGACACGATGATGGCGGTCGAGGAGCCTTTCGACGGAGTCTGGCACCCGATTCGAGACGAAATCCTTTCCGAGAGAAGCCCCGATTACTATGAAGAGTGGGTCGACCGGGACTGGGACGAGGCGTTCGACGTCATGCTCGGAAACGGTCGTGACCCTATGGATGTCCGTCGTTAAGGAACCGCGCTTCGCGCCCGCTCATTCCATTTGACGAAGCGAAGTCCGTCTTCTAACTTCTCCCCATGTCGCCGCATCATCGGGATCCCAACGAAGGAGCGCGGGGATGATGGAAACCCGGGGCCGCTTTCCGATCGGCCGGATGCTGTTCGAGGTCGTTCTCATATTGCTCGGTGTGTTTCTGGGACTCTTCGTCAACGAGAAGAGGATCGAGCAGAGGGAGAAGGCGCGGGCGGAGGAATCCTTGACGCTGATCCGCGCGGAAATGGAGTTCAACAAGGGGCAGATCGACGCGATCGCCCCTCATCACGCCGTCGTGCGGGATTCCCTGCACGCTCTCCTCACCCGGATGGACGGATCCGAGAAGCCGGTGAGTCTGGGTGTTCTTTGGACGGCGATACCGGGCGGATTCGGGGTGCCCGAGTTGCAGAGACATGCGTGGGATCTGGCGACGCGTTTGGGGACCCTCGAACATCTGGATTACCGAACGCTCTTGCGACTGTCCCTGACATACGAGCTGCAGGAGTTCTACACGAGGAAATACGACCGCCTGGCGGACAATCTCTACCTCGCGTCCAACGCCGACCCGAGCAGTCGAAACGGTCTGGTCCTCGCGCTCTCCCTTCTCGCCGGGGACGTGGTGATTCACGAGGAGGACCTAGCCGAGGCGTACGGTAAGGCGATCGAGCATCTGGACGAGATGCGGTAAAGGCACCCTCGCCCCGGCCCTCTTCCGCTCTCGGTGCAGGACATCTCCCCGCTTCGCCCGGAGGGAATCCGGCATCGAAGCCGTCGCTTCACCGAAAAAGCTCCCTGTGATAATCTGCGGGGGAGAGGGGGCGAAACGGTGACAATCCCGCGGGCGATGCGATGGATCGGTCGGTTCACGTTGGCGGCCGCGCTCTCCCTGCCCGCCGCCGCGCACGCCAAGACCCTCTACGCGGCGATTCTGGACGGCGACGCGCCCGCCGTCGATTCCCTCCTCCGCGCCGGGGCGCCCGCGAACGGCCTCCTCTGGGAGGGCCGGGAGACGCGGGGGTATCCCCTTCCGTGGGCCGTGCAGCTGGGCCGCTACGATCTGGTCCGCATCCTCCTCGATCACGGCGCCGACCCCAACCATCCCCCCGCCCCTTCGCCCCTCCGTCTCGCCATCGACAAGGGGGACGCCAAGATCGCCCGCGCTCTTCTCGCGCGGGGCGCGTCGCGTGACGTCCGCGATCGGGCCGGGTTCACCCCTCTCCACTACGCCGCGCGCGCCGGGCGCGAGGAGATCGTCCACCTCCTCCTCGGTTTCGGCGCGGACCCGCGCGCCGCGGCGGACGACGGGAGCACTCCGCTCGAGACCGCGATCGCCGCCGGCCGGCGCGCCGCCGCGGAACGCCTCCTCAAGGCGGGCGCCCCTCTCGACGCGCGCACACGCCTCGCGGCGATCCGCGCGGGGCTCGCGGACTGGCCCCCTCTTCAAGAAGCGCTCCTTCGGGAGAGAGAGGCGCGGAACAGGCTCGTCTGCGAAAGGGTGGTTCGCTCGCGGAGCTACGCCGAGGTCGCCCGCTTTCTGGAACACGCGCCGGACGTCCCCTGCCGCGCCGCGCTCGAAGCCCTCTTGGACGCCTTCCGTCCGGAGCCGGTCGTCGAGCCGCGCCTCGTCCTCTGGGAGGGAGCGGAGAGAGTCCGTCCGATGGCGATGCCGGGGCGCTCCTCGCTCGCCCACCCTCTGGACGGGGAGGCGGCGCTCGTCGAAGCGCTCGCCCGCGGCGGCGAACCGGTCCGCGTGCGCCACCTCCACGGGCCGATCGACCTGCGCGCCGACGACTTCCTTCTCCTCGACGCCGGGGCGCGCGTTCCCGACACGGACGTCCGCGCCGGTCCCGCGCTTCTCGCTCTCCGCGCCTCCTCGCTGGACGGCTACTTCTCCGTCGATCCGATCGACGAGGAGGGACTCTGGACGCTGAACGGCCTCGCCCTCGTCCCGGTCGGCACGCGCGTGCGGATCGACGGCGAGCGGCCGGTCCACCTCTTCGGCCTCGACGTCGCCGCCGGGGAGATCACCGTGCTGCCTGAGGGGATCCGGCTGGAGACGGGCGCCGTGCTTTACCGGCTCCCGTGGTAGTGGGGGGGAGGATGCGCGCGATCGTTCTGGGAACGGGGATGCAGGGCCGCGCGGCGGTGGCGGATTTTGCCGAGCGGGGAGGCTTCGATCGGGTGATCGCCGCCGACATCGATCCGAAAGGAGCGCGCGCCGCTCTTCGGGGAACGCCGGGCGTGGAGTGCGTGGAGTGGACGCCGGCGATCCCGAGGCTCTCGGCCGTCTCTTCCGCGGCGGGGACGCGGTCTGCGTCGACCTTCTCCCGATTCCCCTTCACGCGGGGGTCGTCCGGGCGGCGGTCCGGGCCGGTGTGCACGTGGTGACGGCGTCTTATCCGGGGGATGAGATGGAGGACGCGGGGGAGGAGGCGCGCCGGAGGGGGCTCGCCCTTCTCCCCGGGCTCGGGATGGACCCGGGGATCGACCTGGTCCTCCTCGGCGAGGCGGCGCGGCGGCTCGACCATCTGACCCGTCTCCTGAGCTACGGCGCCGGCTTCCCCGCGCGGGGCGCCGACGACAATCCCCTTCGCTATAAAGTGACCTGGAACTTCGAGGGGACGGTCCGCTCCTACCACCGCTCGGCCCGGATCATCCGGGAGGGACGGGCGGTCGTCATTCCGGCGGGGATGATCTTCGATCCCTCGAACATTCATACCGTGCATGTCGACGGGCAGGGGGAGCTGGAGGCGTATCCCAACGGGGACGCCGCCGCCTGGCTCGACCATCTCGACGCGGACCTCTCCGGCCTCCGGGAGTTCGGCCGCTACGTCCTCCGCCGGCCGGGGCACGCCGCCGTCTGGAAGATGATGGCGGACCTCGGCCTTCTGGACGACGAACCGGTGGAGGTCGGCGGCGCATCGGTCGACCGGAAGTCGTATCTCGCCGAGGCGCTGGGGCCGCGCCTCCGTTATCGCCCGGGGGAGAGGGACGTGGTGGTGGTCCGCGTCGACGCCGAGGGAACCCGCGCGGGTCGCCCCCTCCGCGTCCGCTTCGAGCTGACCGTCCTCGGCGACGAGCGTTTTACCGCCATGAGCCGCACCGTCGGATTCCCCGCCGCCATCGGCGCGCGCATGATCGCGGACGGCGCCATCCCCGCCCGCGGTCTCCTCTCGCCGGAGCGGGACGTCCCCTTCGCCCCCTTCGCCGCCGCCCTCGCCGATCGGGGGCTGCCGATCCGGGTGGATGAATCGCCCCGCGCCGGAAAGGAAAACCGATGAACGCCGCTGATGGAATCCCCGAGGCGCTCCGCCGCATCGTCCGCCCAACGCTCATCCTCGACCGCGCACGCGCGCTCCGGAACATCGACCGGATGGCCGAGAAGGCGCGCCGCGCCGGCGTCCGCCTCCGCCCCCATTTCAAGACCCACCAATCCCCGGAAATCGGCTCCTGGTTCCGGGAGAGAGGGGTGACGGGGATCACCGTCTCCTCGGTCCGGATGGCGGAGCGCTTCGCCGCCGCCGGCTGGAAGGACATCACCATCGCGTTTCCGGTGAACGTTTTGGAGATGAACGGAATTCGCCGGCTCGCGCGGCGGATCCGCCTCGGCCTTCTCGTCGACGCCGAAGAATCCTTCGACGCCGTCGAGCGCGATCTCGACGTTCCCGTCGGGATCTGGATCAAGGTGGACGTCGGCCCGCGCCGCTCCGGCGTATCCTGGGACCGGCCGGAAAGGATCGCCTCCCTCGCCGGGCGGGTCGGACGCTCCCGCCGCCACGCCCTCGCCGGGATCCTCACCCACGACGGGCGCACCTACGCCGCCCGCTCGCCGGAAGAGATCCTCCGCCTCCACGCCGAATCACTTGTTCGGATGGCGCGGGCGCGGGAATCGGCCTCCGCCGCCGCCGGGGGCGCGCCCCTCCCGATCTCTGTGGGGGACACGCCCTCCTGCGCGCTCGCCGACCGCTTCGATCCGGCGGAGGAGATCCGTCCCGGGAACTTCGTCTTCTACGACGCGATGCAGATGGAGCTGGGGAGCTGCGCGCCGGACGAGATCGCCGTCGCCGTCGCCTGCCCGGTCGTCGGCCGGCGGATTCGGGAGGGGGAACTGGTCCTTTACGGCGGGGCGGTTCACTTCGCAAAGGAGTCCGTCGTCGACCGGGAGGGGCGGACCGTCTACGGTTATCTGGGCGCGTGGGAGGAGGGCGGCTTCGGCGCGGCGGACGCGCGCGCGCCGATCCTTCAGGTGTCGCAGGAGCACTCCGTCGCCCACGTCGGCGGCGGGCGGGCTTCGCGCGCGGCGATCGGCGACCTCGTGCCTGTGATCCCCTCCCACAGCTGCCACGCCTCGGCCCTCCACCGCGGCTATCTCACCCTGGAGGGGACGCGGATCGCGCGGATCGGATGACCCGCGCAGAAGGCGCCCTTCCGACCGCTCCCCAACGCCGCCGCGTTCTCCGCCGCCCACGCCGCCATGGCCGCCGAGCCGATTCTCCTTGCCAAGCCGCTCTTCGATGTGAGAACGAATCAGAGGGGCGCGGCGCCCGAATCCCGAACGAAACGAGCCCGCGCCGTGGGATGAAAAGGAGGGAGAAGATGAACGGGAGAACGATCCGCATCGGTGCGGCACTGGTGTTGCTCGCCGGGCTCGCGTTTCTCGTCGGGTGCGGCGGCGGCGCGAAAGAGGACAAGGGCCAGATCCTGCAGGGAGTCGGTTTCTCCACGCCCGAGTCGATCCTTCACGACGAGCAGGGAGATTTCTATCTCATCGCCAACATCAACGGCGACCCTTCCGCCGAGGACGGAAACGGTTTCATCACGCGCTTCGGCCCGGCGACCATGCAGATGGAGATCCGTTGGATCGACGGCGCCCGTGAGGGGATCGTCCTCGACGCGCCCAAGGGGATGGCGATCCACGGCGACCGCCTCTACGTGGCGGACATCCACACGCTCCGCGTCTTCAACCGGAACACCGGCTTTCCGGTGGAGGACATTCCGATCGAGGGCTCCCTCTTCCTGAACGACGTGGCGGCGGCGCCGAACGGAGTCGTTTACGTCACCGACACCGAGGCGAACGTGATCTGGCGCGTGTCGACGGAGGGGGTGGTGGATACATTCGCCGCGGGCGAGGCGCTCGGCCACCCCAACGGCATCACGGTGAGCGAGGGCGTGGTCTTCGCCGTCGGCGGCAATCGCCTCTACGAAGTGCGGCACGACGGAACGATCCACGACGTGGCGACCCTGCCCGCCGGCGGTCTGGACGGGCTCGTCCCTCTCCCGATCCGCGGCTTTCTCGTCTCCAGCTGGGAGGGATCGGCGGTCTACATGGTGCAACCGGACGGCGGCATCGGCGTGATCGCCGGCGAGCTTCCCGCGCCCGCGGACATCGGCTGGGACAACAAGCGGCTCCGTCTGCTGATCCCCTTCTTCCGGAGCGATCGGGTGGAGGCGAGGCCGGTGGGGCGGCGCGTCGAGTCGTAGCCGGGCCGGCGCGCCTCCGGACCGGGTATCGCGATATACCGGGAATATGTCGTAGCCGGGCCGGCGGCGGTCATCGAACGACGGGGAATCGGCGGAGGCGTCCGCGCCTTCGTCCCGGGCCGCTCGCCTTACTCGAAAACCCCCGGGACCGCCGCGCCGCAGTCCGGGCAGGCGTCTCCGCGAAGGCGGTTCGCCCGCACCGAATGCCAATCCCTCTCGATGAGCGTCGCGCCGCAGCCGGGGCAGGAGGTGATCGATCCCTCTCGATCGAGGATGTTTCCGACATAAACGAAACGAAGTCCCTCGGCGATGGCGATCTCCCGCGCCTCCCGAAGCCCGGCCGGCGCCGTGCGGGGGCGGTCGGTCATCCGGTAGTCGGGGTGGAAGGCGGAGAAGTGAAGGGGGGTGTCGGCGCCCAGGTTTTCGGCGATCCATGCGCACTCCCGGCGGATCTCGCCGGGATCGTCGTTCAGGCCGGGGATGAGGAGCGTGGTGACCTCGAGCCAGACCTCGGTCTCCCGGCGCAGCCAGAGGAGCGTCTCCAACACCGGTTCGATCCAGCCGCCCGTCTGTTCCCGGTAGAACTCGTCGGTGAACGCCTTGAGGTCCACATTCGCGGCGTCGGCGTTCCGGAAGATCGCCGCGCGCGCTTCCGGCTCCACGAATCCGTTGGTGACGAGCACGTTCCGGATTCCCGCCCGCCGCGCCTCGGCGGCGCAGTCGATCACGAACTCCCCGAAAACGATCGGCTCGTTGTAGGTGTAGGCGATCGAAACGCAACCTTCCCGGCGGGCGAGGGCGGTGATCTCCCCGGGGGTCGCCCTCAATCCGGAGTCGGGGCGTTCCGAGCGGCTGATGTCCCAGTTCTGGCAGAAGCGGCAGCCCAGATTGCACCCGAGCGTGCCGAAGGAGAAGACGGCGCTTCCGGGGAGGAAGTGGTAGAGAGGCTTCTTTTCGATGGGATCCACGCCGAACCCGGTGGGACGGCCGTAGGCGTCCGAGAGGAGGCGGCCCTTCTCATTCCGACGAACCGCGCAAAAACCGCGATCCCCCTCGCCGATCCGGCAGCCGCGGGGACAGAGGGCGCAGAGGATCCACTCCCCCTCGGGGCGCCACCAGAGGGCGGCGTGGGACTCATCGTTCCTTGAACGGTTCGTCATCGTCCCCTCTCCCTTTTCCGTCCGCCTACCCAACATAACCCCTTGCAACGGCGTCGGCCAGGAGAAATCCAGGCTGTTTTTTCTCATTAAGGATCATTTCTTCGCGGCCGATATATGGAAGGGGGCAAGAGCGGGGGAGCGGTCCGAACTCGAAAGGTTCGTCTTCCTTCGCGCGACGCTCCGCAACGGGGGGATCCTCTTGACACATGAGAAGGACCGCGGCGGAGCGGTTCCGGCCGAAACGGAGGCGCTTCTTCGGCGCATTCGCGAGCTGGAGGCGGAACTGGGCGAAAGGGACCGCAAGGACGCCCTCGTCGACGCCTGCCTTAGCGCGGCGGGCGCGCGTCTCTTCGTGCAGGATCACGATCTCCGCTACACATGGCTCCGCAATCCGGTGGAGGGCTTCGTCGAGGCGGACGTGATCGGCCTGACCGACGCCGATTTCTTCCCTCCCGAGGACGCGGTCCGCCTCGCCGGCGTCAAGAGAGGGGTGCTGGAGACCGGCCTCCCCGCGCATGAAGAAGTGAAGGTTCGCTTGAGCGGCCGTCCGATGGTCTTCGATGTGGTGGCGTCCCCTCTGCGGGACGAGGCGCGAAAGATCACGGGAATCGCCGGCGCCGGCTGGGACGTCACCGAGTCACGCCGGATGCGCGAAGCCCATTTGGCGAACGAGGAACGCCTCCGCCATCTCACCGACCTCGCCTTCGAAGGGATCGCCATCCACAGGGGGGGCGATCTCCTCTTCGTGAACAAGACGTTCGCCGATCTCTTCGGCCGCGACCGGGCCGATCTGATCGGCGGCAACCTGCTCGATCTCCTGGCGCCCGAGTCCGGCGAAACCGCTCGGGAGAGAATCCAGGCCGCCGACATGACTCCCTACGAGGTCTGGATCGTCCGTCCCGACGGCGAGCGACGCTTCTGCGAGGTTTCGGGACGCGCCGTCGATTACTACGGCGAGATGGCCCGTTTCGTTTCCTTCCGGGATGTGACGACCTGCCGCCGCGCCGAGGCCGATCTCCGGGAGAGCGAGGAGACCCTCCGAACGCTTTTCGATTCCGTTCCCGATTCCGTTTTCCTCAAGGACAAGGACCTCCGTTTCCGCAAAATCAACCGGGCGATGGAACGGGTGTTCGGGCGGAAGGAGGCGGAAATCGCCGGACTGACCACGCATGAGGTATTCCAAAAGAACGGTGGGGGTCCGGCGACCGCGGAGGAGGCGGATACCGTCGAGGATTCGGACCGTCGCGTTCTCGCGGGCGAGACGGTGACGCAGAACATCACGGGCATGGTGGGCGAGGACCTCCACTTTTTCCATATCGTGAAGGCTCCCATTCGAAACGAGGCGGGGGATGTGGCGGGCATCTGCGGCATCTCCCACGACGTCACCGAGGAACGCGAAGCAAATCGGATTTTGCGGGAAACCCAGGAAAGACTCTCCCTCGCGCTCAGGGGGGACCGTATCGGAATTTGGGACTGGCATCTCGATACCGGCGAGATCGTGTACACGACCGTGGTCGCTCCCGGAGGAGACGAGCCGATCCGGGAAATGCGGATGCGAGTCGCCGAGTGGTGGGAGAGGATCCACCCGGAGGACCGGCGGGAAGTCTCCCTGACCGTGCGGGATTACCTGGAAGGACGGAACGAGGTTTATGTAGTGGAGATGCGCTATCGGTACGGGGAAGGAACGTATCGATGGATTCGGAATCAGGGGGAGATCACCGAAAGGGACGAGACGGGCCGGCCGATCCGCATGACCGGCACCCACAGGGACATCACCATCGAGAAGCGGTCGGAGGAAGCGATACTGAAGAGCGAGAGCCGCTATCGCAACCTGGTGGACCACTCGCCCATCCCGATTCTGATCCACGCCGAGGAGAAGGTGGTGTTCGTGAATCCCGCGGCTGCGAAAGCCCTCGGCGCGGATCCGGAGGAGCTGATCGGCTTCTCGATTTGGGACATGGTGGCGCCGTCCAGTTGGGAGGTCGCCCGCAAGCGCGTGGATCAGATCTACCGGGAAGGGGTCGAGGTCCCGTTGCTCCGCGTGCGGTTCCGGCACTTCGACGGAACCGAGTTCGACGCGGACGTGGCGGGCACGGGGATCGAGTTCGAGGGGAAAAGGGCTTCGCAGATCGTCTTCCTCGACGTGAGCGAGCGGATCCGGACGGAGAACGCCCTTCGGGGGAGCGAGGAGAAGTATCGCCTGTTGGTGGAAAACGTCGGCGCCGCAATCATCGTCGTCGACGGAGACGGAAAGATCCTCTTCGTCAACGACGTGGCGGCGGCGAGCTTCGGAATGGAAACGGACGGTCTTATGGGCCGGCGGATGGAGGAACTGTTTCCGCCCGAGGTGGCGCAAGCGCAGATGAGCGACGTGCGCGCCGTGATCGAATCGGGGCGGGAGCTCCGGAAGCGACACCAAAGCCTGATCAACGGTGAATGGCGCTGGTTCGACAGCACCGTCCACCCCTACCGGGACGCACGGGGGCGCGTGACGGCGGCGCTGGTCATCGCCACCGACATCACCGATATGCGGAGGAACGAGGAGGATCGGGTTCGCCTCTCCACCGCCGTGGAGAGTCTCGGCGAGTCGGTGATGATCACCGATCCGGAAGGGACCATTCAGTACATCAATCACGCCTTCGAAATGCTGAGCGGTTATTCCCGTGAGGAGGCGGTGGGCCGCCACTCCCGCATACTGAAGAGCGGCGAGCAGGACGAGGCGTTTTATCGCGACCTCTGGGGGACCATTACCCGGGGCCGAGTCTGGCGGGGGAGGATCGTCAACCGGCGAAAGGACGGCGTCCTCTATCACACCGATGCGACGATCTCGCCCATCCGGGACGGCGAAGGCGGGATCATCAACTACGTGGCGGTCAAGAGGGACGTGACCCGAGAAGTGGAGATCCAAGCACGCATCCGACAGGGTCAGAAGATGGAGGCGATCGGCACCCTCGCCGGGGGAATCGCCCACGATTTCAACAACCTGCTCTACGCGATGCTCGGTTTCACAGAAATGGCGCTGGACGAAACGCCGGGGGAAGGGAAGGTCCGGGTCTGCCTCGAACAGGTCCGCGAGGGGGGACGACGGGCGTCGGATCTTGTCCGCCAGATTCTCGCCTTCAGCCGGAAGGACGACCCGGACTTGAGGCCGCTCCGCATCCAGCCGGTGATCCACGAGGCGCTCAAGCTGCTCCGGGGGTCGACGCCTCCGGGGGTGACGATCCGGGAGAGGATCGACGAGAAATGCATGGCGGTCCGCACCGAATCGACGCGGATCCATCAGGTGGTGATGAACCTCTGCGCCAACTCCTTTCACGCCATGAGCGGGAAGGATGGAACGCTGACGGTGGAGCTGCGGGAGACGGCCGTTGCCGCGGGAGAGGAGGGCGCCGCGGGTCTCGCGCCGGGTCGTTACGCGCGGCTCACGGTCCGGGACACGGGAAGAGGAATGAGCGAGAAAACTCTCCGGCGCGTTTTCGAACCTTACTTTACGACAAAAGAGGTCGGAGAGGGGACCGGTCTCGGGCTCGCGGCGGTGCATGGAATCGTCCACGCCCACGGCGGCGACATCCGCCTGGAGAGCAAGCCGGGCGTGGGTACGACGGCGACCGTGTATCTCCCCGTGGCGGGGGCGGGCGGAGAAAAGAAGCCGCGGGTCGCCGGGAAGATCGATGAGACTCCCTCTCACCGGATCGAGGGGGGGAGGGGGGAGAGGATCCTTTACGTGGACGACGATGAACCGGTGTGCGATCTGGGAAAAATGATGATCGAGGGGCTCGGGTATCGCATCGAGGCTTTCACGTCGGGAAAGGGAGCGCTGGAGCGTTTCCGCGTCGAACCGGGCGCCTTCGACCTGATGATCACCGATTGGGTCATGCCGGAGATGAGCGGACTCGATCTGGCGCGCGAGGTCACGCGGATCCGCCCCGATCTTCCCGTGCTTCTCTGCACGGGTAAGACAGTCGACCTGCGGGAGGGGGAAGGGGCCGCAGCCGGCATTCGTCGGCTCATCAAGAAGCCCGTGGAGAAGAAAGAGCTTGCGGGAGCAATACGCGAAGCACTCGACAGCAACGAGAAAGTGGAGGTAGGAACCGGTGCCGCGAATACTGGTGATTGAAGACGACCATCAGGTGCGAATGATGCTCCGGATGATCCTGGAAGAGGCCGGATACGAAGTGGACGATGCGGAGAATGGCGCGAAGGGGTTCGAACGCATCGCCGAGAGGACGCCCGACCTCGTGGTGACGGACATCATCATGCCCGAGAAGGAGGGGCTCGAGGTGATCGCCACGCTTCGCCGCGACTATCCCCGCGTTCCCATTATTGCGATCTCGGGAGGAGGAAGGCTCGGGCCGGAGGACTACCTCGATCTCGCCGGCCGCCTCGGCGCGGACAGCGTTTTCATTAAGCCGGTCGACCGGGACGATCTCCTCCATGTGGTGAGCGAGCTTCTGGAGAGGGAAAGGGCGGGCGCCCGTTGAGCCCGGCCTCCCTTTCGGCGCCCGCCGCGATCGACCCGCGAGCCGCCGGCGGGCGCCGGATCGGTATTCCTTGACGACCCGCGAGATTCCTCCTTACACTGGGCGCGACGAACCGTTTCAAGAAAAGGTCACCGGTGACAGGAGGTAGATCGTGCGATCCCTTGATCGGGTCCGGATTCCGCTGCTTCTCTTTTGGTTGGCGTGCCTGCTCTCCATGGGATGCGGCGCGACCCTTCCCCCCCTCGACTCCGGCGGAGAAGCGGGGGCCTCTTCGACGACGGAGGCGGAGAACGAGGAAGCGATCCGCGAGGAGTCTCTCTTCCACGAAACCCTGGGCCTGCACAAAAACGCCACCGTCTACACCGGCCTGGACACCTACGACGTGCGCAACGTCCGTTTCAACACAGGCCAGGGCTTCGGCGCCTCAGACGCCCTCGTCGGTTTCGTGAACAACACCCGTTTCGAGATCAAGATCCGGTTCATCGACCGCCTGCGTGTGGTCGATCGGATCGCCCCCGCCGAGGCGCGCGCCGTTCCCCACCGGTTCGACATGATCGAAGACAAGGATCTGGATTACACGTTCCGCACGGAGCTGAAGAAGACGGATAATGAGCGGGTGGAGTTCATCGTCCGGATCAACGCCATCGGTGGAGAGTTACGGGAAGGAGGCTCGTTCGACCTGACCGGCGACGAGCTGCAGTCTCTGCGCCAGATCGTGTTTTACTAGGGGACGGCGGTCCGGGCCGGAACGGGACCGGGCGGGCCCGTGGGAACATCCCGGAAGGAGGGGGACCGATGGCCAGGGCTTATCTGCGGATCAATACCGACATCGGGCGCGAGGTGGAAGTGCGAAATCGCCTCCGTGAGGTTCCGGAGGTTCTCAGCGTCGACATCACCGCCGGCGAGCAGGACATCATCTGTCTCGTCGAGGGGGATTCGGTCGATTCCATCCTCGACCTCGTGGTGAGCAAGGTCCGGGGGATCGAGGGGATCCAGGGAACGACCACCAACCTGATCCTCGACTGGTAAAAAAGAACCGGATCCCCCGACGGGGATCCGGTTCCCGTTTTGCATCATCCGCGCTTCTCTATTCGGATATCACCATCACGGTTCCTTCGTGTTTCTCGCCGTCGTACATGAAGACGAGGCGGTCCTTCTCTCCCTTGCCGGCCATCAGCATGCCGCCTTGCACGCTCTGGTTCAGCGCCTGAATCTCCCAACCCGATTTCTCGAGGTCCGCTTTGTACCGGACCGCCGCCTCGGAGTCGAGTTCCTTGAAGTGGATGTCGCACTTCCATCCCTTTTGGTCGGGGGTCGACATACGGGAGACGCCGACCACCTTACCGTAGGTGAACCGGGGGATCTCGATGGGCAGGTCTTCCGGCCAGGTGGAGGCCTCGCCGGCCTCCACCTCGAAATCCTCCCCCTTCACGGAGACCCGGCCGTCCTTGATGTCCACGTCCGCCTTGCCGTCCCCCGCCTTTTCCAGAATCTTCTCCGCGACCTTCTCCGCCGCCCTTTCGTCCGCGTCCTTGCCTCCGCAGCCCACGGTGAGAGAAAGGGAGACGATGAACAAGGCGCAGATCAGAACGGCGCATTTTAAGGAGTGATGCATTTGGATTTCCTCCTCGGTTGACTTTTTGTGTTTCCGTCGCCGGGTACCGGCGATAGCCGGGAATAGAATACCCCATCGGGGAGAGGGATGCCCGGAAGAAAAGGAGGGACGCGGAGGGCGCTCGCGCGGGGGGAATCGGCTTCTTAGCCGGGCGGGTCGAAGCCGAGGCCGGGGCGGCCGGTCGGGCGTAGAACGCCGTCCTTCAGGATCACCGCGCCGTCGGTCGGGTCGCCCTGAAGGTCGAGATGTCCGTCCAGGTCGCAGTAGGCCACGTTCGGCCGAGAGAGGGCGAAGTGGAGGCCGGCGGCGATTCCCAAGGCGGCCTCGTCCATGCAGCCCACCATCAGCTCCAGGCCGGCGGAGCGGGAGACGCCGTTGATGAGCATCGCCTCGGCGATCCCGCCCACCTTCATCAGCTTGACGTTCACCATGTCCACCAAGTCGCGCCGGGCGAGCCGGAAGGCGTCCCGGAGCGTGTTCAGGCTCTCGTCCGCCATGATCGGCAGGTGGACCTCGCGGGTCACCCGGCCCAGGAGATCCGGCTCCCCCTTCGGTGTCGGCTGTTCGATCAGCTCCAATTTGGCGGAGCGGGTCGCGTCGACGAAACGGACGGTCTGCTCCACCGTGTAACCCTGGTTGGCGTCGAAACGGAGCTCCATTTTGGGACCCACCGCTTCGCGCACCCGGAGAATACGGTCGATGTCCTCATCGAGATCGCTCCCCCCCTTGATCTTGAGGCATCGAAATCCGCGCCCGGCGAGGTCGAGGGCCCGTTCGACCGTTTCGCCCGCGGGGAGGATGCCGATGGTGACGCTGGTCATGAAGGAGCGGCGGAAACCTCCGAGCAGTTTCCAGACGGGGAGCCCCGCCGTCTTTCCCAGGATGTCGTGAAGGGCCATGTCCACCGCGGCGAGGGCGGAAGGGTTCGCGGGAAGGTGGGGGCGGAGACGCTCGATCAGGCGGGCGGTGCGGAGAGGATCGGTTCCGAGGAGTTCTTCCCGAGCCGGACCGTCCAGGAACGCCGCGACCGTGTCGGGAGTCTCCCCGGTGACGGGGAGGTCCGGCGCGGCGCAACCGTAACCGATCGTTCCCCGGTTCGTCTCCAGGCGGAGAAAGACGTTGACCGCCGTTTCCACCCGCTCGTAGGCGATCGTGTAGGGCTCGGCGAGAGGCATCGAAACAGTATGGATCTCAACCTTGGTGATCTTCACGATCAGTAGCGCCTTTCATAGATCTCGTCGAGGGTCATCTCCTTGAGATCCTCCACCAGTTCGACGAGGTTGGCGATCATCACGTCCCACATCTTCCGCCCTTTTTCGGCGCTCGCCACCGTCGGGTCCCCCATGACGCCGCTCGGCGAGATCCGGTGGGTGAAGGCGTACCAGGATACTCCCCGTTTGGACGTGAAGTTCAGGTAGCGGCTGGAGAAACGGGGAACGAGTTTCTCGGCGAGTTCCATGCGGACCAGCTCGGGCCGGTTGGCGAGGCTGGTGCTCGTCTCCACCTCGCCGGCGTGGACGTCGTTGGGCGTTTCGGTCATGGCGTCCAGGTCCACGTCGCTCGTCTCGCCGCTGTCCACGCCGACGAAGATCCGCGCGTCCCGGTTGATCATCTGCGCGGCGAAGTTCAGCGCCGGCGCGTTGCCGCCGTGGCCGTTGATGACGAGAAGCTTGGTGACGCCGTTCGCGGCGACGCTCATGCCGATTTCGTAGACGAGCCGGGAAAGGGTTTCGTTTCCGATGCTCACGGTGCCGCTGAAATCGTTGTGATGATAGCTGACGCCATAGGGGATCAGAGGAAGCACCACCGGTTTGGGATCCCCGCAGCGCCGCGCCACCTCTTTCGCGAGGTAGTCCGCGTCGAAGGCGTCCGTGTCGAGGGGAAGGTGGGGGCCGTGTTGCTCGATGGCGCCGACCGGGAGGAGCGCCAGGTCCATCTCACGGAAACGGTCCCGCGCCTCCGGCCAGGTGAGTTCGCCGAGAAGGATGCGCGCGTCGGCGGCCTCGTCGCCCTTCTCCCCGCGGGAGGCGGGGCGCCTCTCGAAGAAAAAGGGGCGCTGAAGCGCCTCGTCCCGAAGAGGATCGAAGTCGACCCACTCCCGCCCCTTGCGCCGGGCCGCGCCGTCGGCGTGGTCGGCCATGATGCGGTAGAGGGGGCGGCGCATCTCCGCCGGGATTCCCTCCATCGGCGCGCGGACCGGGTCGAAGCGGAGCTTGAGAACCTCGGGGCGCGCCCGCAGCTTCCGCCGCCGCTCTTCGTCGAAGGCGATCGCGCCTTTCCGGTCGAGCATCCAGAAGAGGTGCTCCGCGCCCGCCTCTTCCTGGTGGATCCCGTGGCGGGCGAGGTCTTCACGGCAATGCTCCACCTGCTCCGGCGTGTAGCCGATCCGGCCGGGGTCGGCGTCGAAGGCGAGGAGCATGCCGACGATGCGCCGGCACTTTTCGCACTTCCCGCAGGGGCGCACCCGTTCGCCGTCCTTGTGCGCGGCGTGGCAGGAAACCTGTTGCTCGAAGAGGCGGGGGTAGCGCGCGACGAGAGTCTTTTCGATCAGAAGCTCCGAGAGGTTCCGGACCAGCGAGAACTGGCTCGTCGCCAAACCCTTCCGCGCGTAGTAACGGGAGAGGGCGTTGTCGAAGAAGCGGGACTGGTCGAAGAGGCCGTCGTAGTGCGTGATCCCCTTGTGGCTCGTCCGTTCGGTGGTGTCGTACTCGTCGCCGATCAGGACGCGGCCGGCGCCGCGCCGGCGGGCGACGGGGAGAACGCCGAAAAGGAAGACCGCCACGGTCCAGAGTCGGATCGGGTATTCGTCGGATCGGAGTTCGGCGAAATCGGGCCGCACGAAGGGGAGGTGGCGGAGCATGCGGGCGAAGACGCGGTCCGAGTTCATCCAAACCCGCGCGGTGTGGGGAACATTCTCCCGGAAGTAGCGATGGGCGTTCAGGGCCGTCAGCCAGTGCCGCCCCGATTCGTTCCCGAAGACCGGGTGGACCTCGTAGCCCATCTCGTTCAGCAGCCCGAAAGTGAGCAGGCTGTCCTTGCCGCCGCTGGAGAGAATCACGCAGCGGTTCCGGTCGCAGCCGCCGGTTCCCCAGTCGAACTTTCCCTCCTCGGCTTCGGGAAAGAGGAGGGATGCGCGGAGGTAGTTTTCCCGGCGGACGGCGGGGAGTTCCCGCGCGTCGCCTACGAGGAATGGATTCGGCTCGAGGAATTTTTTGACGTAAATTTCCCGCGCCGTGTTCTCCGCCATGTCCCGAAGGAAGCGGCGGTCCGCCCGGTCGAAGGGGCCGTGGAACACGAGGGAGTCGCAAAAGAGGCCGTAGTTGAGCGCCGTTTGCGCTGCGGCGACGGCGGCGAGATTGCGGTCCGCCGGGGAACGGGGATCGAGGACCCTCTCCTCGAAACGGTAGATGAAATCGAAACGGTCCTCCCCTCTCGGCCCGAAGACCGTGTAGGGGGCGACGATCCGGTCCGGCTCGACGCGGACCGGCCCGACCTCGAGGCGATCGAAAGCGCGGAGAACGGCCAGAGGGTCCTTCCCGCCGGCGTCCGGTCCGCTCTTCTTTCCTTTCGCGCCGTCGCTCATTTTCCCCTCCCTTCGCCCCGCGCGCCGGGGTGGTCCAGGCGGCCGAGAAGGGCCGCGGCCATTCCCCCCGCCCCCTGGAGGAGCACGTCGAAGGCCGGGAGGCCCGTCACCCGGGCGATGGCTTCGCACATCGCCGGCACCGATTCCGGGTCCATGTTTTCATGATTCACGGCGATCGCCGCCACGGGGCGGCCGCCGACGATCTCCACCGCCTCGATCTGGCGGGCGAGCGGTTGGATCGGATAGCCGGGGAAGCCGTCGTATTCGAGGCGCGCGGGCGCGTGTTGCAGCACGATCAGGTGCGGCCGCGCCGCGGCGAGGATCTCGTAACCTCCGGGATAGGCCGGATTCAGCATTCCCCCCTGCCCTTCGATCACGAGAATCTCCGGACGCCGTTCCTTCCAGGCGCTCCAGACGGCGTGCTCGATTTCGCCGGTGAGAAAGTCGTTTATGAGTGAATCGAGCATGATCGAGTAACGCGCCCCCTGGAGCCAGGCGGTCTGCCCGGTGCCGATCATTTCCGTCGACCGGCCCGCCGCCTCGAAGGCTTCCACCAGTTTCCAGGCGGTGGTTCTCTTCCCCACGGCCGAGTCGGTTCCCAAAACGGCGATCCGGAAAGAGTCCACCTCCTCGATCTTTCCCGTGAAGAAGTGGAGACTGTTCCGGTCGGGCGGGCGACGGATGTCGCGGAGTTCCACTCCGTGGCGGGAGGCCGCTTCGCGCATCTCCGGGTCGTCGGAGAGGTAGGTGTGGAGACCGGAGTCGACGTGCAGGCCGAGCGCGATCGCTTGGAGAACCCCCTCCCGGTCGGCGGAGTCGAGGCGGCCGCCGTCCGGCGTGAGACCGATCACCATGCGGACGGGGGGGAGGCCGGCGCCGCGCGCCGCAGCCACCGCTTCGTCCAGGCCGGCGTGGATCGGGATCCCGTTCGGGGCGCCGTCGAGCACCTCGCCGGCGTCGCGCCCGGCCCAGCGAGGGTCCACCACGCCGGTCACCCGGTAGCGCCCCGTGAAGCGAACCAACCCGTGCGCGGTCTTTCCATTGGTGGTTTGGAATGCGTTCCTGCAGTAGACGACGGCGTTCTCTCGGGCGTCTTTCATTTCTTCCCCGTCAGGACCGCCACGTAGCGGTCGTTCGGAAGCGGACTCTTCTTGTGCTGTTCCAAAAGGGCGATCAACCCGGCGGTGGACGCGGGGAGCACGTTCAGCCCCTCCTTGTCGCGGATCATCCGGGCGACGGCGGTCATGTTCTTGTCGCTCGCGTCGGAAGCCCAACCGCCGGTGTTACGGATCGCCTGGAGCGCCAGGTCCCCGTCGATGGAGTGCCAGTTGACGAGAGGCTCGTTCACCCGGGTCTCCTTGATTTGCGCCCGAGAGAGGTCCTCGCATTGGGGGAGGTTGCGGGCGAAGGCGCGCACGATCGGGTTCTTGCCGAAGGTGGAGCCGGCGACGAGGCGGGGGACGCGGGAGGTCTTTCCGCGCCGGGAGAGGCTGAGAAAACCCTTCGAGACGCCGGCGAGTGTGGTCCCGTTCGAGACGGGGATGGCGACCACCGCCGGAGCGTCGCGTAGATCGTCGTAGATTTCGAGGGCGATCGTCCCGTAGGCGCTGAGCTGGAGCGCCGTGTTGGGGCCGCCCGGATTGGCGTCGTAGATCTCGTCGCGCTCCGCCCGCTCCCGGGAGACCTCCACCGCCTGCTCGTAGTCCCCTTCCACACGGAGGATCTCGGCGCCGAGCGCCTCCATCTCGACGATGCGTCCCGTGTGATAGTCCCGGGGGATATAGATGAAGCATCGGATTCCGGCCGCCGAGGCGGCGAGCGCCACCGCGGCGCCGTAGTTCCCGCAGGTCGCCATGGTGACCGCGTCGAAGCCTCGCCGGAGGGCGTCCATCGCCTGCGCGAAGGCGATCCGGTCCTTCTGGGTCCCCGTCGGATTCCCCCCCTCGAACTTCAGATAGATCTGCCGGAGTCCGGTTTCCCGCTCGATGTTGCGGGCGCGCGTGAGGGTGGTGTCCCCCACCTCGGAGTCGACGACGTCCTCGAACGCCTCGAGCCGCTCCTCGACGGGGAGGGAATGGTCCCGCGCGATTTCGGAAGCGGACGCGGTCTCGGTGGACATGGGCGTCTCCTGAGGAGTCGCCCCGTCGAGGGCGGGATCGAGCATCAACCCGGTCCTCGGTTCTCCGCCGCCGCCTCCGTTTCGGTCCGCGGCGTTCCCGGCCGCGCGCGGGGGGTCGGTCCCGGTTCTCGCCGCGCCGTTCTCTCCGCTCGGAGGAGGCTCCGCCTCCTTCCGATCCGCTGTTTCCGCGTTCTTCGAGGGGGGTTCTTTCCCCTTCCCGTTCGCTTCTTTCCGTTCCGTCATTCTGTAGCCGCCTCCCCTCCGGGCGCCGCAGCCGATTGTCGCGGTCGCCGCGCGCGGTCGACGGGGCGTTCCCGCCGGACCGTCGCGGTTCCATCAATATGGAGCGATGGGGGGTCCCGCGCAAAGGGAAAACGGGTGATGCGCCGGCGCGGTCCGGCCGGGGGGCGTTCCGGGGCCGAGGATCGCCCGTATCCCCAAACGGGTCTTTCGGCTATGCTCTCTCCCGAAGGAGTGCCCCATGCAAGGGATCCCCTATATCGGAGAGTTCTTCGCCCTCGCCGCGCCGATCGCCTGGGCGTTCGCGGTCATTCTGTTCCGCAAAACCGGGAGAACGGTGCCGGCGCCGGCTCTCAATCTTTTCAAGAACGTGCTCGCCTCTTTTCTTTTTCTCGGGACGCTGGCCGTTATCGGCGAGCCGCTGTTCCGCGGCGCGCCTCTGAGCCATTTCGCGATCCTCTTCGCCAGCGGCGCCCTCGGCATCGGCATGGCGGACACTTTTTATTTCATGGCCCTGAACCGGATCGGGGCTTCGCTCGTGGCGATCGCCGGCACCAGTTACAGCCCCGCCGTCATTTTCATGAGCTATCTTTTTCTCGGGGAGCGGCTCAGCGGGCCGCAGCTTCTGGGTGTGGCGCTCATCCTCGGGGCGGTTCTCTCCGTGCTCAGGCTGCGGGACCACGCGCATCTGACGCCGCGGGTTTTGGCGGCGGGCGTGACCCTGGAAATCTTGGCGAACGTGACCCAGGCGGTGTCGATCGTGATGATCAAACCCCTCTTGGCGGATTATGGGCTGATCTGGGTGAACTGCTGGCGGATGTTCGGCGGCGTTCTCCTGGCGGCGCTTTTCTTCCCGTTCATGCCGAAGAGGCGCGAAGCCATCGCCTCTTTACGGAACCGGGGCGTGTACCTGGTGATGGTGCCGGCGGTGGTGATCGGCACCTACTTTTCTCTCCTCTTCTGGTTGGCGGGGATGAAATACACGCTCGTGTCGGTCGCTTCCGCTCTCAACCAAACCTCCACGCTTTGGATTTTCGTGCTCGCCGTGCTCATTCTGCGGGAGCCGACCTCGCGGCGTCGCGTCGCGGGCCTCCTGATCGGTCTCGCCGGGGTGGCGCTGGTCACTTTCTGCTAGCGGCGGGGGCGCCGCCGTCCACGTCGTGGGCGGAAACCGTCCATGGCGTGTGCGTTTCCCGGTCCTCTCTCTCGGCCGCGATTCCTCCGATCCCTCTCTTTTCCGCTTGTTTGCGCGATCCCGCGGGCGACCCGCGCCCGGGCACGCCGTTTGCTTCCGATCCTTTCCGGCAGGAGAGGGGGAGCGGAGAGAATGACGGATCGAAAGAAGATGGGTGCGCGGATCTCGCTGTTTCTCTGCGCGGCGGCGATGTGGGTCGAGTCGCCTCCGGTCGGGGCCGGCGAGGGCGCGTTGTATTTGGACGCGGCCGGGATGGAGGAAGGGGTTTTCGCCGGAGACACCGTGTCGGTGGGAGTCGAGGTGAGCGCGCTACGCGCGGCGGGCGTCCCCGAGTCGTGGTTGCGCGCCGAATGGACCGGCGGTGCCGGAGGCGGATTCACGGTCCGTCCCGTTCCGCCGCTCTCGCACGGAGAAAAGGCCAGGATTGACTGGCGAACGACGATCCCCCTGGTCGAGTCCGGAGCGGAGACCCTTCATGTGTGGTTGGTCGCCTCCGGATCGGGGGAGACCCTCGCCCGGGCCGACGCGCCGATCGGCCCCACCGTTCCCGGAGAGCGATTCCGCGTCGAGGCCGGCGGCGAACCCCTTCATGTCTCTTTATGCGGAGAGCTTCTTCTGGTCGAGAGTGAGGCGGGGGTCGAACCGTGGGATCTCGGCGAGCCCGCACCGATGGAGCACGTGGTCGGGGACGGCGGAGAGGCTGTCGCCGGGAACGGCTTCTTCCTCTGCGTTCGCGGGGATCTCATTTTCCGTGTCGACGCGGCGGACGGGGCGCGTCGCCGCCTTTCCGACCCCGCCTTTCGCGCCTTTCGGCCTACCATCGGGCCGGGTGTTCTCCTTTGGGCGAGACACTGTTGCGGGCTCCCCGGTGAAATCGTCGCGGCGGACCGGGAGGGGCGCCCTCTCTTCGGAACGCCTTTGGAATCGCCTTTGGCGGGGGGAATCGCCTGCGACGAACGGATCGCCGTTTGGGTGGAGGAAGGCGTCGCCGGAAGGACGCTGCGCGTCGCCGATCCGTCGACCGGTTCTGTGCGGTCCGTCGGCGCGCCGGGCGATCCATGGCCGACCGCGGCGGTGAGCGACGGTTCCGTGGTGTGCGCCGTGCGGGAAGATACCGGCGCCGGACTCTACCTCATTGATCCGGAGGGCGGCGGCGGGGAAAGAATCGCATCCGGACGGTCCTTTTCCGCCGGGCCCTGGTGTTCCGGCGAGCGAATCGCCTGGGCGGAAAGGGACGGAGAGGGGGAGTCGGTCTTTCTTAGGGAGAAGGCGGGGACGCGGACCCTCCGGATCGCTTCCTCGACGGCCGGCATCGAGGCGGCGGCGCTCTCCGGGAGCGTGTTTGTCTGGGTCGACGGGGAGGACCGGAGCGCGGTCCGCGGGATACGGATCCGTTGGCCCGGAGAACGCTTCATCCCGCCGCGGGACGCGGCGTCGCTCGGATTCCGATTCGTGGGGGCGTGGGCGTCCGTGGAAAAGGTGCGCATCTCCTGGAGTTTCCGGGAGGATCCCGGGAAGGGCGTCTTCACCGTCTGGCGCGCCCGGGAAACGGCGGACTCGACGATCGATTCGACGGCGGTCGGATTCGGGGAATTGGGGGGGACAGGGCCCTATCTCATCGAGGACCGGTCGATCCCCGCTCCGGGCGCACCGGAACGCGTCCGTTATTGGCTCCTCCTCGAAAGAGGGGAGATCGTGGAAACGCTCGGACCTCTCGCCGTTTCCCTCCCCGATAGGCCGGCCGCCGTCGACCTTCTACCGGACGGCCCCAATCCGGCGCGCGGCGCCGTCCGTTTCGTGCTCACCGTTCCACGAGGGGAGAGCGCCGGCGCCCTGTCGGTCCGGGTGTTCGACGCACGCGGTCGTCTTGTCTCCGAATCGGTCATGGAACGCGCGGGTTCGGGACGATTTCCCATCATTTGGGACGGAAAGGACCGGAGCGGTCGCCGCGCTCCGCCGGGTGTCTATTTTCTGCGAATGGAGAGGGAGGGGCGCGTCTTCCCGGCCCGGAAGATCGTTCTTCTCTAGCGGTCGCGGTCCTCGCCGGCGAGCAGTTTCTCCAGTTCCAACCGCGCGGGCCGGAAGGAGGGGTTTTCACGAAGGGCGTTTCGAAAGGCGGCCTCCGCTTCGGTGGTCCGGCCGAGGTCGCGGTAGAAGAAGCCTTGGTTCAGGTAAACCAGATGGAGCATCCCCGAACCGGATCCTTCCGCGATGGCCCGCCGGAACGCGTCTTCCGCGGCGGCGGTGTTTCCCCGGTTGGCGTAGAAGGTGGCGATCTCCGTCTCCTGCTTGACGAATCCCCGGTAGGGGAAGAGGGGGACGTGCGTGAGCGCGAAGAGGATGAGGAGTGAAGGGAGAACCGGGAGGAGGAAGCGCCATTCCTTGCGGCGGATCGCCGCGGCCGTTCGCGCCGCGCCATAACCCGAGAGTGGGACGAGGCCGAGAGCCATGGGGAGGCGGTAGCGTGAAGTGACATAGAGAAGGAGAAGGGAGACGAAATAGGCGAGCGTGTAGGCGTGAAGAAATCCGACGGTTCGCCAGCGACGGAGAGTGAGAACCATGCCGAGAAGACCGAGCGGCGCGAGGATGTGGAAGGAGAGAAGCCACCCGTGGAAGAGGGGGGAGACGCGGGCGAAATACTGCTGGTCGTAATTGTCCGGCACCTCGTATCCGTTCCAGGCGAGTAACGCCTTGCGTAAAACGAGTCGGCTCCAGGCGGCCGGATCGGAGCGGATGAAACGGAGGGCGCCGCTGATCCAGAAGCGGGAAACCTCTGAGGGGTGAAGGGGGCGTCCCATTCGGGACTCGGCGAAGCGACGGGCGTCTTCCTCTTCGTGTTCCGGCACCGTCCGGATGCTCGCCGGCGGGGTGTGAATGCCGGTGGCGGCGGGATTGTTACCGACGAAGACGTTGATCCCCGCGTCCGACTCGGTGAGCACCCAGTCGCCTCCCACCACCCGGTTTCGGACCGTCACGGGCGCGACGGCGATGGCGAGGCCGAGGAGAAAGAGACTGCCGTTCCGGAGCGCCGCGCCGGACAGGGGGCGTCTCTCCCGCGCGAGGATCCAGAGGAGGATCGCCCCGGCGGGGAAGAGGAGGTTTCCGCGGCCGCAGACCGCGACGCCGAGAAGGAATCCTCCCTGCGCGAGGGTGAAACGGTTTTCGTCGGTCGTCCACCTTTGCAGGCGAAGAAAGGCGAGGGCGGTGAAGAAGAAGATCACCACCGACTTCAGGAGCATCAGGTCCTGAAAGAGGAAGGTGGCGTATGCGGCGGCGAGCAGCCCCGCCGCGTAGCCGGCGGCGGAGGAGAAAGCGCGCCGGGCGAGAAGGAAGAGGAGAACGCAGGTGATCGAGCCGAGGATCGCTTGGGCCAGGCGGACGGCCGTCAAATCTCTACCGAAGAGCGCGTACAAACCGCCCAGAAAGTAAGGATAAAGAGGGGATTGGTAGAAGACCCCGTCCCCCCGGAAGTCTCCGGAGGCGATCCTTCCCGCCCATCTGTCGTAAGAGGCGGAGTCGATCATCAGGTTGTCGAAATAGGGATGGGGATGAAGATGGACGAGGAAAAGTACGCGCAAAAAGAGTGCGATCAGAAAGATCAGGAGAATGGACGCGTACAGTCTGCGTTTCATCCGTTTCCACTCGTGATGGAGAACAGGAGGAAGATACCCGGTGCGGTCGGACAAGTCAAACGGTGACGGCGGCGGTGAGAATCTTCGCCGTGAAAGCGCGGATGGATGGTGCGGGGAAAGGGAACTCCGTTTGGTGTTGAAGCGGCCGCCGAGGCCGACCCGCCCGCCGGATCTCGGGAGAGAGGGGAAGGGCGCCGGCGATTGGGGAGGGGGCTCCTCCTTGCGATGCGGCGGGGAACGCGGCGGTAAAACGGGGCCCTCCTTCCGCCGAACGGGACGGCCCGGGTCGGACGATGCTGGCCTGCACGATCTCTAGCGCCCTCCTCGGCGTGGATGCCTATCTGGTCCGCGTCGAGGCGGATCTGGGGGGCGGTCTCCCTTCCTTCCACGTGGTCGGCCTCCCCGACGCGTCGGTGCGGGAGGCGCGGGAGCGCGTCGCCGCGGCCGTTAAAAACAGCGGTTTCCATTTTCCGGCCCGGCGGATCACCATCAACCTCGCCCCCGCGGGGATCCGTAAGGAAGGGGCGCTCTACGATCTTCCCATCGCCCTCGGTCTTTTGGTCTCCTCCGAACAGATCGAGCGCTTCGCTTCGGCCGAGATCCTGGCGGTGGGGGAACTCTCCCTCTGCGGCGATCTTCGTCCCATTCGTGGGGTGCTCCCCATGGCGATTCGCGCGCGTCGCGCCGGGCTCCGCTCTATCCTTCTTCCCAGAGAGAACGCGGAAGAGGCGGCGATCGTGGACGGCCTGGAGGTGCGCCCCGTCGAATCGCTCCGGGGGGCGGTGGACCTCCTTCTCGCCCCGGACGCCTCCGAACCCTTCACCGCCGGGCCGAACGGCGACGATGCGGAAGAGGGAATCGGGCCCGATCTGGAGGAGGTGCGCGGCCAGGAGCAGGCGAAGAGGGCGCTCGAGGTCGCCGCCGCGGGCGGCCACAACCTGATCTTCATCGGTCCTCCGGGGTCGGGGAAGACGATGATCGCGCGGCGCCTCCCGTCGATCCTGCCGGAACTGGACAGGGAGGAGGCGCTCGACGTGACCCGCGTCTACTCCGTGGCCGGTCTCCTGCCGCCCGGCTCGTCGCTTCTCCGGCGGCGCCCCTTCCGGGCGCCCCACCATTCCACTTCCGACGCGGGGCTCATCGGCGGCGGCGCCTACCCGCGTCCCGGCGAGGTCTCCCTCGCCCATCACGGTGTCCTCTTTCTCGACGAGCTTCCCGAGTTCAAAAAGAACGTGCTCGAGCTGCTCCGCCAGCCGCTCGAGGAAGGCTCCGTCCGGATCGCCCGCGCGAGCGCCTCCCTGCGCTTTCCCTCCACTTTCCTTCTCGCGGCGGCGATGAATCCCTGAGGTTGCGTGCCTTTTTACCGGCCATCTCCGAGGGAGACGGAATATAGATGAGGCGGAACTCTATGTCATTTTTGCCGATACGGACTTCTTGCACGATGTTCTCGATGATCTGCTGCTTCTCGTGGAATTCCAGGTGCGGCCAGCGAGTGAACAGGTCTTTGGCTTCGGAGAGGATCTCGTCTCGGGAAAGGAACTGGATCTTGAGGAAATCGACTTCACCTTGGAGTTTGGGGATCTCTGCTTCGATCTGCTTCTGACGCTCTTCGAGCGGCTTGTACTTTCGACCGAAGCCTTCTGGTGAGATGCCGTCTTTGAGGTAGAGCTGGTAGATCCCCTCCATCTCAGTTTCCACCCGTTTGAGTTCGCTCTCAAGGCTCGTGAGGGCCTCCTGCTTCGCCCCTATCGTCTCGTCGGCGGTTTGGAGGTAGGAAGAAACCTCCTCGGGCGAGAAGAAGAACTCGCGGAGCTGCTCGTGGAAGACGGCCTCCAGGTCCTTGGTGGGGATCTTGTTGCGGCATTCCCGGCAGATGTACTTCGGATCCCGGGAATCCGTGGAGACGTACATTTTTCTGCCGCAGTGGCAGAAGACGAGTCCGGTGAACAGATAGCTCGGCTTTCTACCCCGCCGCCTCCCGTTCCTGCTCTGCTCCTCGAGGATCGCGTTGCATTGGTTCCAGAGGTCCTCGGGGATGATCGGTTCGACATCTATGTAGACCCATTCGGATTCTGACTTGAGAACCCACTTCTTCCCCTCACCGAGGGACTTCGTGTAGTTGGCGCGGTGTTTGCCCTTCGCGGTGGGGTCCTTGAGGAGACGATCCACGGTCGTGCCTGAGAACTTGGCTCCCTTCCGGGTTCGGTAGCCCTTCTCGTTGAGGATCCGGGCGACCGTCCTCTTTCGTTTGTGTTCGAGGAAAAGCTCATGGAGAAGGCGTCGGACGGGAGCCTCTTTGGGGTCGAGAACGAGTCTCCGATTCTCCCACTGGTAGCCGAAGGGCGCCGCTCCTCCTGTGGGCTTGCCGAGCTTGGCTCGAATGGGGACAGAGGCGGCCACTCGCTCCGAGATCTCCTCCCGCTCCCACTGGGCCATGGCGGCGATCATCGTATAGAAAAGCCGTCCGGCGGGTGTGGTAGTGTCGATGGCTTCCTGGAGGGAAATCAGATCCGCGTCATTCTCTCGGAAAATGTCTGCGAAGTCGAGGAGCTCTCGTGTGTTCCGGGCGAGGCGGGCGAGCTTCGAGAAGATGAGCCCAGTGATGTGACCCGAGCGAACATGGCGGAGCATCTTTTCCGTCTCGGCGTGGCCCATGACCGATTTGCCCGAGACGGCTTCCAGGTGATAGACCTCCCGAACACGCCAATCCTTCGATTCGGCATAGGCGTGCGCCCGGCGTTCGTGGTGCTCAGGACTCTCGCCCCTAGCCTGGTCTTCGGTGGAGACGCGGATCCAGATGCCGACTTGCTTTGTTACCGTGTCATTCTTCAGTCGCGGCGCATCCCGCATCGGGAGATACCCCCATATTACTCACGTCACCATAAGCGACGTCAGTTCAGATGCTGTTCTCCAGTCCGTTGTTGCGGGACGCCACCGCAGAGAAAAATGTACCTCGAACAGAACAATTGGGAAGGCGTCCGCAAAGAGTTTGAAGCGGAGCACATAGTCTCCCTCATCGGTCACGATAGGTTCCCTTGGCGTATCACGAAGGCTATGGAGAAAGAGCCCCGGTCGATCCGCCCTGATAGCGAACGCGTCGATCAATCCGAAATCCTGCGGGAGGATCGTTCGCTCATATCCGGCCTGCCCCGCCCACTTCAAGTACGCCCGATCTGCACAGACAATCTCGCGCTCTTCACAATCCCGCAGCGAGTCGAGAATACAGACGGTGCGGAGAGCGGCACGGTCATTCCGTCTATTCTCGATTCGAATCTGCCACACCCTCTGTGTGGCAGTTCCGGTATGATCCGTATAGACGCAGGAGACATCCTCATGTCCAGCAACTACCAGATTGCGGGAGAATGCGGGTCCCCACCCTTTTTCTCTTACGAGCCTCCGAACAGCTTCGAGAAGTTCGTCCTGATTGCCGAATTGCTCCGGGTTCCCCAGTACATATCTCAGGTAGCCCTCGAGAAGTGCCCCGCGTTCCTGCAATGCAATCATCTCGTCGCGAAAGCCTAGCTGATGCGCGACGGCCAGTTCCTGGTGAGTAAAAAGCGACATAGGCAAATCGTTCGGACTTGACTGTCGTCGCACGAAGTCGATGAAGAGATAGTAGTCCGATGTACGAAGTTCATTCGTGATTGTCAGGATGTCGCTTAGACTCTGGACCTTGAAGGCCAGATAGGGATTGAGGTGAAATTCCTCGGTCAGGAGTCTACGAACGGCTTCCGCGTGAGTCCGTTCGTCTGGAGGCCTCTGACCACAGCTAATGAAGACCTTCCCTGGCATGGTCTGCACTTCCCTTCGGTATGGCAACGATCAATCCGCAAGCCGCCTCAGCGCCCTTGCGATGACACTCGATACCGCCTTCCGCTTTTCCGCTTTCTCCCCTTCGGCGACGGCCTTATACCGTACTTTCACCCGATACCCGCGAAAGGTCTGCTCGCTTCCCGCCTCTTCCGCGTCGATCGCTTCCAGAACCGAGAATACCTCATCCGGCGTCGCGACGACCACTCGATCGCGGTCTTCCTTCGAAATAGCGGAAGATACCAGGGCCCGCACCTTCGTGAGGGTCTTCTTCTCGGTCGAGATCCAGACAACTTGATCGAATCCGCCCGCAAGGCACTTCTGAATGTTCTCAAGCTCCCTCTCCGGCGGAGAGGATACTCCGATCTCGCAAGCGACCGTATGTTCTCCTCGACGGAGAGCCACGTCTACGTTTCCCAGTCCATCGAGAATCGGCTCCTCCACGGACGCTTGCCAGTCCTTTGACTCGGCCCAACGTCGGATGAGCTCCTGGAGGTACCGGTGCTGTTGCCCTCCCCGACCCGGTAGCACAGGAGCCTCGGGCATTTTCGCGCGCTTGCGGGGCTTCGGTGCAGCTGGAGGAGGCACGTCCGGTGGCGCTGTCCGAGCCGGTGTTGGCACGGGAGGTGCCTTCTCGACCTCCCTCTTTCGGGTGAGGTCGATACCAAGGAGCGATTCCGCTGAATCGCGGATCAGAGTTTCGATCTCCTCCCGGCTTCGTGCATAGACCTTTCGGGAGTGCTCGACCGCGGCCCCTCTTCTGGTTTCAGCTTCGTCAGGATCAACCCGGGGAGGAAGGGGCGTGTCGACATTGAAGTCATACTCGGCCCGTTCCATCCGGACGACGGCCTGCCCGATCCCGAGATTCTGAAGATCCTTCCGATCGAAACTCGAGAATCCCTTCTCAAGCGTCTGCGCGTCCTGATCCCCGACTCGGAAGCAAACCCGGGTATATGGGTTTGAAATGACACTATTGAGAACGTCCTTGTCCCGGCTCGCGAGCTGCTGGAGATCCTGATGCGCGAGGATGAGAGCGAGGCGATACTTCCGCGCTCCCGAGAGAATTTGGGCCATCGTAGGCGTGATGAAGTTGTGGAACTCGTCGATGTAGAAGTAGAACGGTCGGCGTTTCTCCTGGGCCACCTCTTGGCGGCTCATGGCGATCTGCTGGAGTTTCGCGACCACGAGATTCCCGAGAAGCCGGGCGTTTTCTTCGCCAATCGCTCCTTGGGAGAGCCGCGCCAGGAAGATCTTCCCCGAGTTCATGATCTCCCCGAGATCAATACGATCATCCTTTTGGGCCACCATGTTCCGGATGAGCTTCGGCCGGAGGAAGGTGTCAAGACGAGTGAGGATCGGGGTCTGAGGTCGTCCGGAAAGCATCGGGAACTGCTTCTTCCAGAAATAGACCACTTCTGGGTCGTCCACCGTTTCCAGGAAATCGTTCCGGAACTTCACGTCGAGTAGGAACTTTCGGAGATCGACGAGTGTTCCTCCCCGGCTGCTTTCGAGAAACGCGACGATTGCGTTCGCGAACACCGAATTCATCTGATCGCCCCAGCTCTCCGACAGGCTCCGGAAGATCGCGACGAGGTCGGAGGAGAGGAGGGTCTTTTCAAGTTCTGAGTGCGCCGAGAGGATGTTGAACCCGACGGGAAAGTTCTCGTCCGCCGGATCGAGGATGACAACGTCCTTTACTCGGTTCTCCGGGATTCGGCCGAGAACCTCGTCGATGAGGTCACCGTGCGGGTCAAGAATGCCAAGCCCTTGCCCGCTTTCGAGGTCCTGGTTGATGAGATGGAGGAGCAGGGTGGACTTTCCGGTTCCGGAGGCTCCGACCACGTACATGTGCCGGGACCGTTGCTCGGGATTGAGGGAAACCTCGACGGTCTGTCCCGAGTGCGCATTCTTCCCGAGTTGAAGCGTGTTTCCGGTGGCGATAGCCGGGGCCCGTTTGGTCTTCCGTTCCTCGCGCAGAAGCTTGGGGATGCGGACGGTCTCGGAGGGAGGATGTACAAGCGAGACGAGTTCCTCGGAATTTAGAAGCATCCCGCTCCGTCGGCTCCGCCTCAAGAGCAGGTCCTCTAGGTGATCGACGGAATCGTAGCCGTCGTTCGAAAGCGGGATGAACTCATTGCTGGTCGGCTCCGAATACGCGTGGAGAGCGCCGCTCACGGCCCGGACGATTCCCCAAGCCCGATCGAGGCGTGGGCTTGTGGCCGCAAGGCGAATGACGGTTGCGAAGAGTGGCCGGGACGCCTTCTCCCGAGCGATCTTGGGCATCATGGGTGCGTCAATGAAGAAGCTTTTGCCTTCGTCGTCCATAACGGAGCGGATCATACTCTCTGCCCACGGATGCCTGGCGTGTTGGAAAAGCACCTGGAGAACGGCGATCTCGCGTTCCTCTAGATCGGACAGCGCTCCCAGAACGCCGGTTAGTGGATCCGTCTGGAAGTTCCGGAAGCCTCGCAAGGGAAGCATGAATTCCTGGGAGAGTCCGAGGTCCACGATGACCAGATGCCCTTCCTGAACGGCCTCCCATCGATGGATGAGGGATCGGTCCTGGGCCGTGAGGGTAATATCCGGGAAGTGAGCCTGAAGTTGCCCCCGGACCTGAGCGCGGTCCTCATCGCGGCAAGCCATCTGGAGCGCGAGTGTCTGCGCCGTACCGATCGCCTCGAACGCGATCGGGAAAGCCGTTCGTGGGACACTTAGGAGGAATTGTTCTGCAGCATCCTTGGCGACCTTGAGTTCGGGCGGGGCGGAAAGGCGGTATTCGATGATGGGAGATTCGGAGTCGAAGGGATCCGGCTGACTCTCCTCGTCACCCTCCTCGTTCGCTTGATCGGAGCCAGGACCATGCCTGCGAGAGACCAGCGCCGAGAGACCGTCGGCGAGCCAGCTCAGGAGAGTCGCCTTGCGAGCGTCGTCGATTATCGGTCCCTGGAAGGGTAGTTGATGAAAGCGAAACGGCTCAAATGGCGGCTCGATGTCGACCGGATGATCCCAGAGAAGCCACCCACGGCCCCGGTGCTCCCACTCGTAGAACTGAGCCGTCAGGATCTCGCTCGCGCTTGGCGACGGAGTGGACTCGTTTCCTGGCATGGCCCGCTACTACCTCTTCAGAAGCCCCCTATGAATGGGCTTCCGCTCGTCCTCCGAGAGAGCACGGATGCCCTTGGCGGATGTCATCGAGTCAATGACTTCCAGCACGGCCGTCTGGACCATCTTCTCAAACATGAGCATCGTATCGACGCGATAGTACGTCAAGGGGCGGAAGATCCATGCGTAGAACAGGTTCAGAAGCGGGATCGAGAGGATGGCCTCCTCGAATAGTGTGAACCCGACCCGAGCGAGAAGCGCCGAAACCCAGAGCATTCCGAAGAAGACCAGGATAGCGACGAGAAGGTACAGCACGGAGTGGTCAGTCGCGCCCATCAGCATCAAGGGCGACCCGATCACGTTCGCGACCAGAGGAGCGAGAACCGGAAACAGCAGCCGTGTGAGAACGGAGAGGACCGAGAAAAACACTATACCCCAAAGGAGCCCCCACCGACGCTCCTTCATGGTCAACCACCAGGAGAAGAAGAACCCAGTCCCGAATGGCGCGGCGCATATGTCAAAAAGGAGATCCTCCCGCTTCACCCGGAGATACTCGCGCTTCGGGGAGAAGGCCCCGGTCTCTGGATAAACCACCCGCGACGTACTGATGTGCGGGATCTGGCGTCGCTTCAGCGCCTCTTCGAGTGACGCGTAGAACTCCTGCGAGGACGCTTGGAAGTTCTCGACCAAGGTGGACCAATGAGAAAAGGCAAGAGCGGAGAGGATCTTGAGCATAGGGGTTCCCTCCAATCCCGAGGAACACGTAGTAGGCAAATGATCTGCCTGATCATAGACGTGTTCGCTAACGCACTTCAAGCGTGTATTCGCTGAGACTCCTAATAGGTTCAAATTGAATATGTTGCGCGTCGATCCTTGTGACTTGGGTCGGATCGCGATAATCTCGCTGTGACCGCACATCGAAAGGCTCCCGAGCGCGGTGCTCGGGGTAGAAGATGGTCCGGAGGAACCCCATGAGTGAGTACTTTTGCAATAGGGGGAGCCGTCGACCTGAGCGTCCGCGTGTTCCTCCATCCTTCCCGGCTCGTCGAAAGCCCGGCCCTGGGACTCCGTCAGTCCTCCTGCGCGTCCTCCTGTTGGTAACGTTTGCGTTCCTTGGTTCAGGGTGCGGGAAGAAACCGCTCTTCCCGGTCGTCGTGAACGGCAAATGGGGATTCATCGACGCGACCGGGAGGATCGTAATCCAGCCCCAATTCGAAACGGCACGATCTCCGTTTGATGAGGTCGGCGCGGTCAGAAACGGCGGAGTGTGGTTATTCGTCGATCCATCCGGGAAGACAGTGAAACTGCCCCAGTACGACCAGATCGGTGGGTTCGAGAACGGGATAGCCTGGGTTGAGAAGAACGGGAAATGGGGATGCGTTGATCAGTTTGGGAAGGAGGTAATCTCACCCCGATTTGAGTTCATGCAGGGATTCAACGACGGCTATTGTGCCGCGAAGCATGAGGGGAAGTGGGGTTTTATCAACCGGAAGGGTGAGTTTGTGATCGAGCCGCAGTACATCGAGGCGGGGTCGTTTTCCGAGGGTCTTGCGCCAGTTCAGCTCTATTACGAACACTGGATCTATATCGACAAGAACGGCGATCAGGCAATCGCCAAGGTGTTCAAGGAGGCATCTGAGTTTTCGGAGAGGCTTGCGTCAGTTGCGGTCGCTGACGGAATCTTCTGGACCCACGGCTACATTGACAAGACCGGGGAGTTCCGAATCGGTCCAGGATTCAGGACGGCTTGGGATTTTCATAGCGGTTTGGCTCCCATCCAAGACAGTACTGACAGCTGGAGCTTCATCAATCAGTCAGGTGAAGTCATGATCGAACTGGGAGACGTAAGTCCGCACGTCTTCGTATTTGGTTTGGCGCAGATCTTCACGGAAACGGGGTATTCCCAGAGGGGAAGTCGGACAATCTTCACTGGTAGATTCCACTACATAGACACCAAAGGCGACACGGTCTGGTCAATGCCGAAAGCCGAGTCATGGGACTTTCCATAGACTGCCAACTTAGTCTGGCTAGCCATCGGCGTTTAGGAGATGGGCCAGCTAACGGGAACGGTATTCCTCAGGGAATAGCTCTGGTTGACTGGCAGGTTCGACCCCACTGATGATTGTGAGGATCGTATCTGCAGGAACGCGTGCAAGCTCGCGTGGTTCTACCTTATGGAGCCCGCCGCCATAGACACGCCCCGCGCCCACCACGTCCTCAGGTTCGATATCTTGAAGGATGGAGAGAACCTCTACATACAGATCAGGGCGATTCTTGAGGGCGACGCTCAGAGCCCCCTTCGGATACAAGAGGAGATAGACGTTGGCAGCAGTGGCATCTGACCTGTTCAAGAAGAATCGAAATGGGCTTCGGCCGCCAGCATTTCGCCCCATATAGGTACATAGGAAAGGAGCAGGCCGTCGCTGTTCTTGTGAGTACCATGGTGATCTGCGGCTCGCAAGGTACCCCGAGGGAATACCGGAAGCCTTTCCGCCCTCAAGATAATCGGCGAAACGGGGGTACTCACGCTGAATCACCGATTCCGGAATGTTGCAGTCTAATAGTGCGAGTCGTGGACTTACCGCAGGGTACCCATCGGGATCTCTCTCGATTATCTGTTCTGTGACGTATCTCGGACTAGGTAGTATTGGACGAAGGGCCAGACTGGGAATGCCATGAGAGTCAGCTTCTTCACGAGAGAGGATGAAGAAACGGTTTGCCCCGGTGGCGAGGCCCCGCTTGATCGTGAAGAGATCACCTAGCATAGCGGTCGTTGTGGTCTGGATCTTCCTGGCAGATTCTTTCCGGGGATAGACGGACCATTTTGGCGCGTTCAGAAGATCTTCCCTGGACACGTTCTCGCTCTCTACCGGACGACTGAGTGATGGTCCGGAGGAGAAGCGCACCTTTTGTCGGCTCGTCGGTCTAGATTTCTCAAAGACAACGATGGCGGAAGTGACAAGCGCGTCACCGAATTGAACATCATCAGCCTGAAATCGGTGAATGTGAATGAGTCGCACCTTGTCCAGAAGATAGCGCTTCAACGCTTGGCCATAGTTCACATCCATGAACTCCGTAGGTATCAACCACGCAGCAAGCCCACCTTCCTGCATCCATTCGTGCGTCAGGAGCATGAAGTAACAGTAGAGACCGGCAAGTCCGTTGACCGGCAGACCGAGACTTCGGAGAACCTTCCTCTGAAGATGTTCCTTGACCGATCGCGTCAGATGGTGATGCCGGACATAAGGTGGATTCGTCAGAACGAGGTTGAACCGGGAGTCGTCTTCTGGGGGTGAGAGTTGCGTGAAGTCGGCCTTGCGGATTACTAGGTCCGTCTTCCCCCACAGACGACGTGCTGCGTTGACGAAGCGCGGGTCGATTTCGCACCCTTGAGCACGATCAATTTGATCGTGGGGAAACGCCTGAAGAAGTGCCGAATAAAACGACCCTGTACCGATCGCGGGGTCGAGAAAGCGAACGGGATCACGGTCCTTCCAGCGCCTGTGAAGGTATCGAGCTATATCGAGGGCCAGACGTGGAGGAGTTGCAAACTGCCCGAGGAGGTTGCGCTCCTTGGGAGATTTCTGGCTATCGAGGTATGCTTGCTGCTCAAGCCGAGCAGCTTCAATTGACCGGATATCGTTCATTTGCTCAAAGGCCGAGCTTGTCGAGGTCTTCAATCCTATGCTCCCAGATCCAGTCGATGCCCTCGGCCGCCTCATAACCAAGATACCCTGAATCGAAGTACCCGCAAAGGAAAAGAACGAATCGTGTGCGTGCTCCATAGGAGGTCTTGAGTTGTCGCATCTTCGTCGCCTCCTCCTTGCGGCGTTTATTGACGTTAGTGAAGTCACCGGCTGATTTCGCTTCGATGAGAATGGGTACCCGGTCCTTTGATGGATGTTTCGGCTGAACGACGACATCTATGGGAATGTTTATGCTATGAGATTTGTCGCCCACGACAGCGTTGGTTCGAAATGCAAACGTCCCAGGGGCCATCTCCCGTATCGTCTTTCCTGGTGGTGGCCCGCTCTTCCTATAACCTCGCTCCTTGAGGAATCCCTCAATCAAGGAAAGCTGTCTTTGCTCCTGGGCGTTCCGAATGATCGGATCCGAGACCGCTCCGCAGAGACGATCTGCCACTATGGTAGATGCGCGGTAGCGTTCCTCTTTGCCTGGGCGCGAGGCTCCTGATAGCCAAGGAAAGATGTCTCTGTCCAGTAGCTTGGTGATTGTTGCGACTATCCGCCCAAGGTTCTCATCTAGATCGGTAGATGTCATTCGAACCGGAGTCCGCTTCTCCTCTTCCATCTTGAGAACGAGGTTCTTGCTGGCATATGAGAGTCCGATCAACCGATCCCTGGCAATGGGGGGACAGGTAGACATTCGGAGAGTGGAGAGAATGCCAGGATTAGTCTTCAACACGGTCGGGTCAATGTTCCTCAAATCATCAGTTAGCTTCAGAGTCGATTCCACGGCGTGGGTGGTTTTGACGCGCGTGTCGCGATAGGCCTTCGGGGCGAACTTGAGAAACCAGCTATTGAAGAGATCGACGGACGCGGCGATGTCTGCTTTCCAAAGATGTGGCTTGTCGAGGTTGATTGACATTCTTCTCCCTAAGTAGATAAGCGAATCTCGCTGTTAGAGTACCCCGATTCGCGAAGAAAGAGAAGGGCAGACTAGAGTATCCGAGGGGAAGTGTATTTGATTGGCAATAAAGATGTTATGGGACTGAAAGATGAAACGAAGGCTCGATGAGGGGCACCCGACTCGAAGGCAGGGCAGAGCTGATCGGCGGTTGTCTCTCGATGAATCAAGGTACTTGCCCCTGAAATCTTACTCGTGACATGAAGGAAGAGAAAAGAGACAGCCACGCAATGAGTTGCGCGACAGTCTCGGGCGGTGGGGCTCAGAAGGAGAGTGACTCACGGAAGACCGTGGACGGTCTGAGAGTGCCGTCTATCTGGGCACGAGGGTTTCGGGTCTTCTGGATTTCGCCAAGGGCCGTGTAGAGAGACCAGGCCGTTTGAGGTGAGGATAGAGGAGCTCCACGATAAGGGTCCCGGCGCAACTGGGACCCCAGTGTTCGAGTTCGAAGTCAGTCGTGTGCTCTACAATGCCTCGAAGGACTCACCACTCGTGATCGGCTGAGAAGATCTTTCGGTCTGTACATGCGTGCTCTCTGAACGACTCATGTTCTCCGATTGAATCCCCGCGCCTTGCGCCTGGCTCGCTGCCGATATCACCGGGGTCCCGGCAATCCAGCTATTGAAGCAATCGATGTAGTCGGACGACCACACGTAGGTCGTCTCCGTCGCGAGCGTGCCGACACAATTCACGAACTGTTGGAGATTCGAGATCGCCTCCTGATAAGAAGACAAGGACGTCGCGATTGAACTATTGATGGAGAGCTGACTGTCCCACAAGGATGACAGACTGCTCCCGTCGTCGAATCGGACATCTCCTTCGACCGTTAGATCGTCATTCACACTAAGCGGGTTACTATCACCGCTTGAAATACTCCCTCCCACGAACAGGTTGCCGTCTGTTTCAAGGGTCGCGAAGGACATTGTACC
>JAFGGD010000055.1 GCA_016930695.1 Candidatus Eisenbacteria bacterium | reverse complement strand
TATCACCTCGACGGAGGCGGGCTCCGGTGGGTGCCCGGCGAGTCGAGACGGCCCCGAGAGGGAGACCGGCGGCGGAAGGGAGGGTCGCCCCTCCGAAGAGGAGGCGGAGAGGATGGCTGGAGAGGGTGAGGGTTCTCGCACCGGTCTCCCTTTAGGGCACGGCGTGGGGAAGGAGGGCGAACGGGGCATCCCTCTCGGTATTCGGTACCGAAAGGGAGAGGGAAAAGGTATGAAACGATATCCGGCACTCAATGGGCGCTGCGCGGTTCAGCGCCTCCTGCGACGGCCGCTGCTCCGCCGGGAGCGCGCCGCCGGTCGAGAGTCGCGTCGCGGCTCTTTCTCCTCTCCGCCGCCGCGACTCCGGTCCCGCCCCTCGTCACGCTCCTTTTTCGGCGCGTCCGGAAGCTCGAAGGAGTCGGGAAGCATCGCCTGATAGTATTCGTCGAGAAGCATGGCGAAGACCTCCGTCTCCTCCGCCTCCACCAGGCGTCGCGCCAGCGGCATCATTCTCTCCATCCGCTCCCGGACCAGACGGTCCAGGTTTCGGAGCCGCGCCTCGAGAAGCGCCGTGGTTCTCTCGCCGACGGTCGCCTGCACGTCTTCGTCCGTGGGCAAGGCGCGCCTCTCCATCTCGATGCCGTAGTCGCGGGCCACGCCCTTCAGCTCCACGCGCTCGAGCACGTCCACCAGGGAGACCGCCGTACCTCCCTCGCCGGCGCGCCCGGTGCGTCCGGTCCGGTGGATGTAGGACTCCCGGTCCTCCGGGAAGTCGTAGAGGAAGACGTGGCTCAGGCGTTCGATATCGATTCCCCGCGCGGCCACGTCGGTGGCGACGAGGAAACGGAGCTTTTTCTCGTACACCCGCGCCAGGACTCGGTCCCTGGCGTTCTGGGTGAGGTCGCTGCTCAGTTGGTCCGCATCGTACCCGAAGCGGCCGAGCACGGTGGCGACGAGGCTGACGTTCGCCTTGGTGTTACAGAAAATAATCGCCGAGTCCGGGTTCTCCACCTCGATGATCCGGACGATCGCCCGGTCCTTCTCCATGCGCGGAACCTCGTAGAAGATGTGGCGCGTGGCGGCGACATACTCGCCGTCCCGGCTGAGGGAGAGAAACTCCGGCTCCCGGAGAAACTGTTCGGCGAGGGCGAAGACGGTGCGCGGATATGTGGCGCTGAAAAGGTAACTGTTCCGTCGATTCGGGAGATGACGTTTCAGCTCCTTCATGTCCGGCCAGAATCCCATGGAGAGCATCCGGTCCGCCTCGTCGAGGACGAGTACGCGGAGCTTGTCCAGGGTGAGGGAGCGTCGGACGAGGTGATCCAGGACGCGTCCCGGCGTGCCGATCACGAGGTGCGCGCCTTTCTGGAACGCCTCCAGCTGGGGGCCGTAGCGCGTGCCGCCGTAGACGGCGACGGTCCGAACCCCCGCCTCGGGGAGGCCCAGCTCCTCCGCGTCGGCGGTGACCTGTCGGGCCAGCTCGCGGGTCGGCGTGAGGACCAGCGCCTGGCAGGCGGCGAGATTCGTGTCGACCTGGTTCAGGATCGACAACAGGAAGGCGCCGGTCTTGCCCGTTCCGGTCCGGCTCTGGACCATCAGATCCCTTCCCTGGATGAGATAGGGAATCGCCTTGGCCTGGACCGGGGTCAGTTCCTTCCAGCCGACGCGCTCCACGGCGTGGCGGAGATGCTCGGGGAGTTCCTCGACGCGGATGGGGGGGAGGGCGTTCTGGGGTTCCTGTGTGCTTTCCGGGTCCGGATGCCGGCTCTCTCCGGGCTCTTGTTTGTCGTTGTCTTTCATCGAAGGGGTCTCCCCCCGCCACAAGGCGGGTGTGTTTCTTTTTGTTTTCGTCCCATTTCCTTCCTAATAGAGTAGCACCGGCGGGCCCCGGAGGCCAAGCATCCAGGGAAAATCGGGTGAGACCGCCCCTTTCCGTCGTGCCGCCCGCCTCCGCTCGGTTCGCGGCCGCCAAGCCGTTCGGCACGACGCCCGGCCGCTTCCGCGATTCTTTTCTCCGCGGCGCGACATCGATCCGCCCGCGTATTTTTCTTGCCGGACACTCGGATCGGTGTAGGCTTAAAAGAGACCGCCGGGTGATCGAAGGGCGGAAGGGGGGGCGTTTCCCCGTTCCTTCTTCCCTCGGTGGTCGGGGGGAGTCCATTCTACCCCCCAAGAGGTCGCGGTTTCCGCTCGTGAATTGTCGCGGATGAGGCGAGCGGGAAAAGCGGCCGTCTGTCTCATTTGTCCCCCTCGAAGGGGACGGAAAGGAGAATGACGATGAAAACTTTAGATGTAGTCATCGCTCTGCTCCTCATCGTCGGCGGGTTGAACTGGGGTCTGGTCGGCCTCTTCCATTTCAACCTGGTCGCGGCGATCTTCGGCGGAGCCGCCGCCCCGGTCGCCCGCGTGATCTACGTCGTTGTCGGGCTCTCCGCGATCTATGAGCTGGTCTTTTGGAAGGCGATTCGGGGCCGCTGGCACGGAGGGAGCGCCGGGCACGCCGCGGGCTGATCGCGATACCCACGCGGGGGGCGCGTCCCTCGCATCATGATCGAGCATCTTCGCCCCCCGCGTCTTCGTCACCTCCTCTCCCTCTCTCGTTTGCGGCCGGACCCGCCCCGACCTCCCGATTCCTTAAAAGAGAATTTGTTCGAACGCCCGTCGTTTCCGTTATGACGAACGATCCCTGAAGGAATGGAATGGTGGCCGCGTCGATCAACCCGTTTCCGGCCCGCTTCTTCTCGCCGCTCTTCTTCGGCTCTCCCCACCCTGCGTGGAGGCCGTGCCGGACGGCGCCCCGGCCGGTCCCTTCCGCTTCGGACGCGATGCGATCTCCGGGAATCGTTCCCCGGAGAGCGTTCTCGTCTACCGGAATCCGATCGTCGGGGCGTCCCGGCTTCATCTGGGGGGCGCCGGCGTGGCCGACTACCCGGTGGGCCGGCCCGAGGAACTCCCCCGGCAAGTGCACGTCGGGGGCGGATTCCGCTTCGGGGTCGAAGCGGGGGAGTCGGGTGGTCTCACCGACGGGAGGTTCCTCTCCCTGGAGGTCCTCCTCGGTTGGGAGAGGGGAAAGGATCTGTCGAGCGGGGATGCCGTCGAACGCGAAGGAATCGAATTCCGCCTCTTCCGCGCCTTTTCCTACCGTTGGGGGAGAGTGGACGACCCGGAAGCGGGGATTCAAGAAGACACCCGCGGCTATGGAATCGCCCTCGAGGAGTTCCTTCCCTTCGGATTCCGCTATGATTACGCGGAGGCTCCCCGGGCGGTTGATATTCCGGCCGTGGCACGACACGCGTTCTCCCTTTCCGTCGACACCGACCGTCTTTTCGGCCGGTAGCCTCCCTCCCGGGCGGGCCGCAAACCAAACTCATTGCCATATAGTAAATTACAAGGCGGTGTTTCGGATGCGCGCGGATGGGGAGGGATTGATTTTTGGTTCGAGGGCTTTGACGCCCCGTCTCGCCGTGGTAGGATGCCCCGGTTCGTGTTACATTGGAGATCGAACAACGATGCGGAACCCATCACCGCATGTATGGAGGAAAAAGGGATGAAGAAAAAATACACACCCACCGGAAAGTCCTGCCGTGTCACCTTTGAGTTGCCCCCGCAGGTGGAGGCGAAGAAGGCCAGCCTGTGCGGGGAATTCAATGAATGGGACCCCAAAAAGCACCCGATGAAGCGCCGCAAGGACGGCGGCTTCAGTCTCGACGTCTCCCTGAAGCCGGGGAGGGAGTATCGCTTCCGCTATCTGCTGGACGGCAAGAAGTGGGAGAACGATTGGTCCGCGGACAAGTACCTTCCCAACACGCACGGCACCGACGACTCGGTGATCATCCTCTAGGGAGTCGCGAGGCGCGATCGCGCGCGCGAGTAAAACGAGAAGCCCGGGGTACGTGCCCCGGGCTTCTTCTTTTGGGGAGGATGGGGGGTGCGTTACCGGACGAGCACGAGACGCCGCGTCTCGCTCCGCTCGCCCGAGAGAAGCCGGCAGAAGTACACGCCGCTCGCGACGTCCCCGCCGCGGTCGTCCGTGCCGTTCCATTCCACGGTGTGAAGGCCGGGCGCCTCCGGACCGTTCACGAGGGTGCGGATCTTGCGCCCCGACGCGTCATAAACGACCAGAGAGACCGACTGCTTGCCGTTCCCTTCCGGAATGGTGAAGCGGATTTGCGTGGTCGGGTTGAACGGGTTCGGCGTGTTCGGCTGCAACGAGAAACGGGAAGGGGCGACGCCGTGGGCGGTCTCCACTCCCGTGTCGATCGCGTTCGGGTCGATGCCGTCCAGCACGCGGGTGTTCGTGCTGTTCGGATCGAGCCAGTCGCGGAGGCGGTTCGCGCTGGACCCGCCGCCGTTCCAGGAGACGGAGAGACGGCCGTACCAATCGGAGGTGAGGGAAGTGCAGGAGGCGTAGCCGCCGTGGAGCTGGCCGACCAGACGGTGGCTGGGGTCCCAGATGCCGGAGCCGGAGCTGCCGCCTTCGGTGGTGCCGTCCTCCCAATCGTCTACCCGCCAATGGGTTCCGTCACCGGGGACGGTGTTGTACAGATAGGAAGTCACCGTCAATGCGTCGGTGTTGAAGCTGATCATCTTCTCTTCACACTGCGGATGGTGGATGGCGGTGCAGCTGCTTACCGCCGATCCTGTGGCGTCCCATCCGGAATAGAAAACGTGGAAGGAGGTGTCCGGATCCGCCGAAAGCTCGATCAGGCAGAAGTCCGACGAGGAGTAGCGGGCGCGCAGCAATGACCCGGACTGGTGGTCCGAGAGGGAACCGCCGTTCAGCATCCCGCAAACGGGGGATTCGAAGTTCCAGTAGACGACGACGGTCTGATCGTTGGACGTGCTGATGCCGCAGTGATAGGCGGTGAGGAAGTAGGGAGGTGGGTCGTCGTCGGTGACGCTGTTCAGCATCTGGCCGGTGCAATACCACTGGCCCGACCGCATATAGACGCCCACCGAAGCGATCTCGTCGCGCCAGGGATCCCCTTCGGGGCAGATCACATCGTTGTTGCACGACCCCTGACGGATTTTATCCATCGCCATTTGGGCGAAGCCGACATAGTCGTGGCCTACCTGCGAGACGACGATCTCCGGCTCGAAGGCGGCGCCGGCGGGGAGGAAGAGTTCGAGGGTCGCCTCGTCGCCCCGGATGATCGGCGTCCACAGCTCGCCCTCCACCGCGTGTTCCGTCTGGTAGGGGCCCGCGAACTCGTCCCGATTCTTGCCGTATACGTGAAGCATCGCTCCCTCGGGAACACGGAAAGGAACGAGACCGAAGTTGAGAGAGCGGGCGCCCGCGGAGACCACGCGGAGACGCCAGACACGCGATCCGTCGTCCAGTGTCTCCCAGGTGCCGTCGTTTTGCGGCGTGAGGGAGACGGCGATGGCGGCGGCGAAGCGGGGCGGCGTGTCGGGATCATCTTCCAACATCCGCGCGTCTTCCGCCCGATAGGCGGCTTCGTCCACGGCGGGCATGGTCGCCGTGCGAATCGCCGATTCGTCCGCCAGGCGGATCAGATAACTCGTCGGCGGCGTGGCGTCGCGCGCTTGGACGGCGGCGGGCGCGGCCCAGGCAAGCAGGCAGAGGGCGAGAAGCGCGATCGGGATGAGCGGGGCACGTTTCATGTCGGGGTCTCCCTGAATCGGCCGGCGATGCATCGCGGGTTCCACCCGGGCCGTAAAGGTGGAGCCGCGCGTTTTCCTTTTCCTGCGGGGGAGTACGCGACGGGAGGAGAGGCTGTCATCGAATACATAATAATTATCGCAGATAGTCGCCGCCAAATCAAGCGGTTAAACACTCCGCCCCGCCCCGCTCCGGCGGCTCCGATGGGGGGCTGGACAAGAAACCGGAGCCGTAGGATAATCACTTACTTATACTTACGATACGATTGCCGGCCGCCCGCCCGCCGCGGGAAGCGGCCGAGAACGGAGGAGAGGGAATATGAACGCGGATTGGGAACGCGTGAACGAGGAAGTGCTCGAGCGAACGGTCGAGCGGTGCCGGGAGCGGGGGATCATCATCCCGACCTACAAGCAGATGCGGGATCCCTCCCTCGTCCCGGAGAAGATTCGGGAGAAGCTGCGCGGGATCGGCCTCTGGGACATCGATTCGCTCAATCTTTTCCGGATCACCTGGAAGAACGAGCCGGTGTCGAAGGGGGGCGGGTTCGGCGGCGTCAATTTCATCGAGCTGCCGCGGGAGCTGACCGGTGTGCGCGCGCGGATACTGATGCTGATCGGCAAGTACTTCCCCACCGGGTCGCACAAAGTGGGCGCCACATTCGGGCCGCTCGTGGAGAAGCTGGTCACCGGCCGTTTCGACCCGACCCGCCAGAAGGCGCTCTGGCCCTCCACCGGGAACTACTGTCGCGGGGGCGCCTACGATTCGCGCCTCCTCGGTTGCGAATCCATCGCCGTCCTGCCGGAGGAGATGTCGCGGGAACGATTCGATTGGCTGCGCGAGGTGGGCGCCGAGGTATTCGCCACGCCCGGCTGTGAGAGTAACGTCAAGGAGATCTACGACAAGGCGAAGGAGCTGCTCGCGGAGCGGGGCGAATCGATCGTCAACCTGAACCAGTTCAGCGAGATCGGCAACCCGCTCTGGCACTACGCCGTCACCGGTCCGGCGATGGAGGAGGTCTTCGCCGCCGTCTCCCGTCCGGGGGACCGCTTCCGCGCACTCTTCCTCACGCAGGGCTCGGCGGGGACGCTCGGCTCGGCCGAGTATCTCCGCGAGATCCATCCGCGTCTCGCCGTTTGCGCCGGCGAAGCGCTCCAGTGCCCCACCCTTCTCTTCAACGGCTACGGCGGCCACCGGATCGAGGGGATCGGCGACAAGCACGTCCCCTGGATCCACAATCTGAAGAACATGGACATGGTCGCCGGGATCGACGACCGTCCCAACATACGGCTCATGCGACTCTTCAACGAGGAAGAGGGAAAGCGTTGGCTCGTCGAGGAACGGAAGGTCGATCCGGAGCTGGCGGCGAAGCTCGACCTGCTCGGCATCTCCTCCATCGCCAACCTGATGGGCGCCGTGAAGATGGCGAAGTATTACGAGATGAACGAAAGGGACCTGGTCTTCACGGTCGCCACCGATTCGATGGAGATGTACGGGTCCCGGATCCGCGAGGAGCGGGAACGCCACGGCGCTTTCACGTCTCGGGACGCGGCGGTCGCCTACGAGGGGGGCATGCTCGGGCTCGGCACGGACTACATGATCGAGCTGTCCCACTACGACAAAAAGCGTATGCACAATCTCAAGTATTTCACCTGGATCGAGCAGCAGGGGAAGACGGTGGAGGAGTTGGACGCCCAGTGGCACGACGACGATTACTGGGCGTCGCAGTTCGCCAAGGTGGACGCATGGGACGAAGCGATCGAACGGTTCAACGCCCGTACCGGGTTGCTCGAACGGATATAAGCGCGGGCGCGCGGGGTCCCCGTCGCCGGGCGCGGCGATGAGCGAACCGACCGGCGCGAAGGGGGCGGGCGGTTTCCGCGTCGGCGACTGGATGGTCGATCCGGAGGGGAGCGCGCTCCGGCGCGGCGACACGGTCGTGACCGTCGAGCCGCGGGTGATGTGTCTCTTGGCGCATCTCGCTTCGCGGCCGGGCCGGGTAATCTCCCGGCGGGAGCTGATCGACACCGTCTGGGACGGCGTCGTCGTCGGCGAGAACTCGATCCACCGCGCCGTCTGGGCGCTCCGTGAAGCGCTCGGAGACGATCCCAAGCATCCCCGTTACGTGGAGACGATCCGCAAAGGGGGCTATCGCCTGATCGCCCCCGTCGGGGACGGAAAGGCGCCCACGGGACGGGTACGCGCCCGCCGGACCCGATTTCTCGCGCCGGCGCTTCTCTTCGCCCTGGCCGCCGTGGTCGCCGCGATCCTCTTCGTTCGGCACGATCCGAAACGAAGCGCCCCCCGGGGCGGCGTCTTTCTCGAAGGGGTTCCCGTCACCAGTTATCCCGGAAAGGAACTCTTCCCCGCCCTCTCGCCGGAGGGACGGCGGGTGGCGTTCTCGCGCGACGACGAAGACGGAAACGGATACGATCTATACGTAAAGGATATGGACGCCCCGGAGCCGGCGCGGCTGACCGGGGGTCCGGAGGACGACGCCTTCCCCTGCTGGTCCCCCGGCGGGGACTCGGTTCTCTTCGTCCGGGCGGCCGAAGACTCCAACCGGCTTCTGGTGATTCCCGCACGCGGGGGGGATCCCCGGGTTCTCCACGCGTCGGCATCGCCGCTGCGCGACCCGGACTGGTCCCCCGACGGGGAGCGGATCGCCTTCTCGGTTTGGGACGCCGAAACCCACGCCTACCGCCTCCGCGTGCTCACTCTCGATACGGGCGACCTCCTCGAACCGGTCCGGCCGGAGCCGGGCGCCTCCTCCGATCTCTTCCCGGAGTTTTCGCCCGACGGGGGACGGCTCGCCTTCATCCGCATGAACGCCATCGGCTTCTATCGGATCCGGACGGCGCCGGTCGGCGGAGGGGAGGGACGGCTCGTGGCGACGGGCCGCCGTTTCCCGAGCGGGCTCGCCTGGATGCCCGGCGGCGACGAGCTTCTCGTCACCGCCGCCCCGGTCGGCCCCTTCACGCTCTGGCGCGTCGACGCGCGGACCGGGGCGATGGCCGGCATGGCGGCGCGCAATCGCCGGGTCTGGGCGCCCTCGGTTTCCGATGACGGGCGGGTCCTCCTCTATGCCACCGGCGAGATCCGGGCGGACGTGATGCGCGCACCGATCGCGGACCCGGCGGCGCAAGCGGTTCCGCTGATCCGGTCGACATGCCTGGACTCCCAACCCCGGCACTCGCCGGACGGATCGAAGATCGCTTTCATCTCCGACCGGAGCGGCGGCCCCGAGGTTTGGGTGTGCGACCGAAACGGAGAGGGGGCGGTGAGGCTCACCTTCTTCGACGGCGCCTACGTGTTCCATCCCTTTTGGAGTCCCGACGGTCGGTGGCTCGCCTTCAGCGTGGGTGGACCGGAAGGGGTGGATGCCTATCTCGTCGAAGCGGAGGGGGGGAAACCGCGTTTCCTCGCCGGTGGTCCGGGGAACGACGCGGCGGTTTCCTGGTCCCGAAGCGGCGGGTGGGTCTACCTCGCTTCCGATCGGGACGGCGCCTGGCGGCTGTGGAAGATAAGGCCCGACGGGTCCGGCGCGCGCCCCGTTTCCGATGTCTGGGCGATACGGGGGGAAGAATCGCCGGAGGGCGCATGGCTCTACACGCTCTCCCTCCCCGCTTGCGAAATTCTCCGCGCGCCCGCCGGAGGCGGCGAACCGGACACGCTGGTGCGCGCCGCCGGCCCCCCATTTTTCGACGCGAGCAACTGGACGGTGGGTGGCGATTGGCTCTACCTTCTCCGAGGCGACGGCGACGAAACCCGATTCATCCGTCTCGATCCGGAGACTAGAGAGGAGACCTTCCTCCGTCCGGCGCCGAATGTGCTCAATAACAGCATCAGTATCTCTCCGGACGGGTCGGAACTCCTCTATGCGCGGTACGAACAGCGGGAGGTGGACCTGATGGTGGTCGAGGATTTTCGCTGAACGATCGCCCCACGGGGGAACGGATGATTCGGACGGAAAGCGGGACGACGCGCCACGGGTCGAACGGCGAAGAGACGGGCGGATCTTTCCGCGTCGGCGGCGCGTGGATCCAGCCGGACCTGAACCGGATCCGCGCCGCGGAAGGGGAGACGATCCAGGTCGAGCCCCGCGTCATGAATTTGCTCGTGCATCTGGCGCGGAACGCCGGCCGGGTGGTCTCCCGAGAGGAACTCATGGGCGCGGTTTGGGGGGAGACGGTGGTGGGCGAGAAAGCCCTCACCCGCGCGGTTTGGTCCCTCCGGCAGATGCTGGGCGACGACCCTAAATCCCCCACGATTATCGAAACGATTCGAAAGGGCGGATACCGCCTGATCGCTCCGGTGGAGTGGGTGGACGACCAAGAGGGGGGCGCGGGTTCCGCCGGCCGGACCGTGTGGAAGCGCCGCGCTCTTCCCGCGATCGCGGGAATCATCGCGGCCGCGGCCCTCCTCGGGTGGCTCTTCGGCGGCCGCGACGGGGAGCGCGCAGTCCCGCCCCTACCGAAGACGGTCCCTTTCACCAGCTATCTCGGCAAGGAGTACACTCCCGGCTTTTCGCCGGACGGCACGCGGGTCGTCTTCGCCTGGGACGGGCCGGACGAGTCGGACTTCGATATCTACGTGAAACAGAAAGACACGGAAACGCCGCTCCGGCTGACCGCGGACACCGCGAACGACAATCTCCCCGTCTGGTCCGCCGACGGGCGGACCGTGTACTTCGTCCGTCACGACGCGGATGTCTTTTCGATCTGTTCCGTTCCCGCCATCGGGGGGGAGATCCGCACGCTTTACGCCACGGCGCGGGGAATCTGGAATCTCGCCGCTTCTCCGGCCGGCGGGAACCTGGTCTTTTCGGAGGAGTGTTCGACCGGGACGGCGTTCCGCGCCGCCCTCTTCTCGGTGGAAACGCTCGCCAAACAATGGCTGACCGATCCTCCGCCCACGTCGCGAGGCGACTTCTATGCTTCCTTCTCGCCCGACGGCCGCACCGTGGCGTTTTCGCGGGCCGACCCGATCGGTTTTCACCGGATTCACACGGTGGAGGTCGAGGGTGGCGAGGCTTCCCCCGTCGGAGCCGCCCGGCGGCACGTGCAAGGTCTCGCCTGGCTCGACGACGGGGAGCTGATCGTCTCCTCCCTCCATCAGGGGAGATACGCGCTCTGGCGGCTCTCCCTGAAGGACGGCGCCTGGACGGGGATTCCGACGCAGGCCGGCTCGATCTGGTTTCCCGCCGTTTCTCCCGACAGAACTTCACTCATATATGAATCCGCGCGGTACGATCTGAGCATTTACGAGATCGATCTCTCCGCCCCGGAGCCGCGCGTGTCCGGAGAACCGCTCATCGGGTCGACGCGATGGGAGGACGAGCCGCGTTTCTCTCCCGACGGGTCGCGAATCGCCTTCGTCTCCGACCGCACCGGATTCCCCGAGCTTTGGGCGTGTCGGGCCGACGGGACCGTCCCGGTGCAGTTGACTCAACTGCGCAGCGAGGCGCTCCTCTCGCCCTGCTGGTCGCCGGAGGGGGAGCGCGTCGCCTTCTTCGTCTCCTCGGGAGAGGGGACGGGAGCGGTCTGCGCGGTCGACGTCAACGGCGGCGTTCCCCGCACGTTGCTTCAGGGTGAAACCGTTTTTCTTCCCTCCTCTTGGTCCGCGGACGGACGCTTCCTCTATCTCGATTCCGATCGGGACGGGGCCTGGCGCGTTTGGAAGCTGGCGATCGGGGAAGAAGAGCCGTGCCTCGCGATCCCGGGTGAAGTGAGCCGCGCGCGCGAATCGGCGGACGGCGGATTCGTCTACTACGGCCGAGTCCGGGAGCCCGGCCTTTGGAGGATGCCCGTCGTCGGCGGCGCCGAGGAGGTCGTTCTCTCCGCCGCGGACGTGGGGGCCGGTCTCTGGGGGAACTGGGATCTCGTCGGCGATCGGGTCTTTTTCTGCGGGGACAACGGCATCGGCGTCTACGACCCGGCCGCCGGCGTGTCTCATTTCCTCGCGGAAGCCTCCGGGATCGTGCAGTCAAGCCTGACCGTTTCCCCCGACGGGAAGCGTGTTCTCTTCGCCGGATATCGAGGTCTCGAGGTGGACCTCGTTCTGATGAGGGATTTCCGCTAAGCCTTCCACTTCTTCTCTTCTTTCCTTACCCATGCGTCTCCGCGTGAAGTCGGCCGGACCGTTTCGCCGGGAAAGGAAAGCGGGCGGAGCGGATGCGATGACCCGCCCGCCCGCCGATCGCGAAGGACGACACCCGGTCCCACCTACCGCAGATAAACCGTTCCCCGCGAGGAATCGCCGCCGGGGTTTTCGCGCGACGCGGGGAAAGAGCCCGGGCCGTCGACCGGCGCGCTCTTTTCACGGTCCGATCCGGGAGGGCGCCGGACTCGGGCCTTTGTCCCTCCTGCAGGGACATCCTTTCCGTCCGATGCGGCCGCGAAGGGAATCCCGGAGGCTTTCGGGCCCTGACTCTGGTGAATCGGGTCTTTCCGGGTCCCCCCGCGGCCTTGGTGAATCGATTTCGGGGAGACTTCGGGGCGGGAGCGCCCGACCGCGACGTTAGGGAGGAGGGTCGCGTGGGGATTCGTCTTGCGGATCCCCGTTTCGGCCGGCGCCCACCGTCCGGAAGCCTCTCGCGCGATCTCCCGCAACGTCTTTTCCGTGAGAGAGGACGGCGAAGGAGCGGGGCGGGTTTCGATGCGGCGCGCCGCGGACCAGAGTCCGTGAAGGATCAAGGTCGCGAGCATTCCTGCCAGAAAACAGCGGAGTCTCATGGGGCGCACCTCGGGCGGCGCGGGGATGTTCCGCGTCCGTACATAGGGCGACTCTACGCGCGAAAGAATGTAAAAACCTGAAGGTTTGCTGACGATTCCGTTTGGAGGGACACGGCGCGCGGAAATGCGGTCGGAGCCGCCGGGGGGAGGGCGACCGGAGCCGCTTCGGTGGGGAGCGAATATCCGGTGAGCCGCGCGAAGGGTGGGTAGCCGCGCGCCGGTCTCGGCGCGCGGCTGCCGGATGCGGGCCGACTATGCGGCGGCGTCAACCGTGGCCGCCGTCCCGGTCGACGATCATGATCGGCGGCGTGCTCCTCGCCGTTTCGGCGCACACCACCTCGTAGGCGTAGCTCTCGCCGGGGATCAAGTCGTTCCGGATCGTCATCTGGCCCTCTTCACCGGCGCTGATCTCCACCTCTCCCTCCTGGAAAAGTCGATCGGAAGGGTCGTGGATCTTCACCGGGCGGCTCCCCGTGTTGTTCCAGATGACCGAGTCGCCGGACCGGACGCCGGCCGGGTCGGGCTCGGCGCACCAATCGTCGTTCTCGTCTTCCTTCAACAGAATGACATCCTTTTCGATCATGATTCTCTCCTCGCGGTTCGATCCGTCAGAGGTGTTCATCCCATTACCCTTTATGGATCATGGATCTTGGCGGCGCCCCCCACGATTTCGCGGTAGCGGGGATCCGCCGTCAGGTCGCGCAGCCCCGGCGTTTCCTCGATGAGGGAGACATCGTATCCGTTACGGACGGCGCGGCCGATCCACTCGAGAGCCTGATCCCGGTGGCCGAGCTTTTCGTAGGTGTGAGCGGCGTGGAACATCACCTCCACATCGTCCGGAGCGAGGGCGATCGCGTTCTCGACGAGCGGGAGCGCCCGCTCCGGTTCGCCGAGGGCGTCGTAGTACTCGGCGATGTGCGCGATCAGGCGCGCGTCCTTGGGGTGCTTCCGCCGCCGTTCCTCGGCGAGCCGGGCCGCCCGCTCGTAGGCGAGACGCTTCTCTTCCTCTCGGTCCGGTAGCAGGGAGAGGCAGGAGGCGAGATTTCCCCAGACCCGGTAGTCGGTGCTGTCGATCGCGAGGGTTCGCCCGTACGTCTCCGCCGCATCGGCGTATCGTTCCGCCGTGAAATAAAGGGTCGCCAGGTTCGCCAGCGCCCCGTAGTTCGGTTCGATCTCGATGGAGCGAAGGAAGGCGTCCCGCGCCTCCTCCCAACGGCCGAGGGCGTTGTACGCCACGCCGAGGTGGCTGTAGCCCGAGGGGTTCTCCGGGGCGATCCGCGCGACCCGGCGATACTCCTCGGCGGCCTCCTCGTAGCGTCCCCGGCTCAGGAAGAAGAAGGCGAGATTGCATCGCATCCAATGGTCCCCGGGGCGGAGTTCGACGGCGCGCCGGTAGACGAGTTCCGCGCGGGTCGGATCGCCGGTGATTTCACGGACGTAGGCGAGGAGGCGGAGCGCCTGGTCGTCCGCCGGATTTCTATCCAGCGCGTCCGTAAGATGGCGGATCGCGGTTTCCTCGTCTCCGGCGTGGATCGCGATCCGCGCAAGAGTGATCCGAGGGAGCGTGAGGCGGTCGTCGAGACGAATCGCCCTTTCGGCGCGGAGGGCGGCCGCGCCGACTTGCGCGATGGGGTCCTCGGCGTTTTCCGCCGCCAGCCGACCCGCTTCCGCGATCGCCGCGTGAGCGAGGGCGTAGCCCGGATCCTCGGCGATCGCCGTCTCCAACCAGCGGACGGCTGAATCCGGTTCCGCCTCCCCATCGGAAGGGGAGAGGAAGCCGATGCCTCGCAGAAAGGGCTCGAAGGCGGCCGGTACGGAGGTGCGTCCCGCGGCGAGCGCCGCCCGCGCCGGCGCGCCCGTCGGAAGGCCGAGCATCTCCACCGTCCGGAGCAGAAGCGTGTCCTGAAGCACCGCGAGATTGCCGGCCGCGCCACGGAGGGTGAAGGAGCGAAGCGAGCGGCCGGTTCGCGCGTCCCGCAGGCGAACCGAGATCTCCATCCCGCCGCCCGCGCGCCGCAACTCGCCGTCCAGGGCGAGATCGACGGCCAACAGGCGTCGCGCCGATTCCAGGGTCCGCGTGTCCTCGCCGAAGAAGACGCGGAATTCGGAAGTGAAAGGCTCGACGCGCTCGAGACCGAAGGCGAGATATCGGGAGAGGCCGAGACAGAGCGCACGGTCCTCCTCATCGGAGCGGCAGGGGAGAACGGCGGTGTAACGGTTTTCCGGAAGCGGTCCGCCGCCGGCGAGGGAGCGGATCGTCCCCCGGCCCGCCCAGAGTCCGAGGGCGATCGCCGCGACGGCCGCGAGGGCGATGACCGGCGCGAGTCGCCGTCGCCCGCCGCCGCCCGGCCTCCTCCAGATCGAGGTGGCCTCCGACGATCCTTCGGCGAGGGCGAGGTCCCGTGCCGCTTCCCGCGCGTCGGAGCATCGCCCCGATCGATTTTTTACAAGACAACGGTTTACGACGCGCACCAGATCCGGCGGCGCATCCGGTCGGATCTTTTCGACCGGTTCGTGGGGAACTTCCAAAATCGAGTGGAAGACCGCCCGCTCGTTCCCGCCACGGAAGGGGAGGCGTCCGGCGAGCATTTCATAGAGGACCACGCCGAGAGCCCAGATGTCGGCTCGATGGTCCGCCTCTTCGCCGCGCACCTGTTCGGGCGCCATGTAGGAGACGGTGCCGACGGTCGTTCCGGTCCGGGTCGGTCCGTCGCTTCCGATCAATTTGGCGAGACCGAAGTCGAGGAGCTTCGCGGACCGGTCCTCGGCGAGCATGATGTTGGCCGGTTTCACGTCCCGGTGGACGATCCCCTTGTCGTGCGCCGCGGCGAGCGCCTCGGCGATTTGGCGGGCGAAGCGGGCCGCGTCCTCCGTGGGGAGCGGACCTCGACGGATCCGTTCGCGGAGCGATTCGCCGTCGTACCAGGCGAGCGCGAGGAAGAGTCCTTCCTCTTCGGACTCGCCGATTTCGTACACCGTGCAGATGTGCGGGTGATCGAGCGCGGAGGCGGCGCGCGCCTCGGTGAGGAACCGGGACTTAGCGTCGATGTGGCGAAGAAGGTCGGCGTGGAGAAATTTCAACGCCACCGGGCGGCCGAGGCGAAGGTCCTCCGCCTTGTACACCACCCCCATGCCGCCCCGGCCGATTTTCTCGACGATTCGGTAATGAGAGACCGTTCTGCCGATCAACGCGGGCCCCCCGGAGGAGAGGAGTGACGGGGAGATCCCGGCCGCCCGCGTGGAGGGCGCGCTGCGCTGCGGTGTTGCCGGTCGAGGGAGCGGTTCGTGATGTTTCGCGTCGCCGGGGTGCGCGGCTATCTACGCGCTATGTACAGTTTACCACCTCGACGGGGCGGAGGCGAGAGGCGCGTTTCTCCGGCGGATCCGCGACTGCGGCATGAGGAAATCGGCCCGGATGACGCGCGAAGTCCCGCGAGGGGGACTCCGCGCGTCGTCCGTACTATAAGTTCCACCAGGTGGCGATCTTCGCCATCACGATGTCGTCGCCCGGTGATCCGAACAGATTTCGCGCGTCCCGGTCCAACTCGAAATCGCCCGCATGCCCCTCATCCGTTCGGTTTTGCGTCCAAACGAGATAGAAGGTCGAGCCGGGCCGGAACTCCCAGCGGAGCACCATGTTCAGCTTGAGCGATTTGAAATTGAAGTCCGGATCGTCCAGGGAGTACGCCTCGATCGGGCCGGCGCCGTCGGGATCGATCTCGTACGCGCCGTCCTCTTCGCTATAGACGATCGTCGATCCGTTGTCCCGGCCGTAGACGTTGCAGTCATAACTGTTCGGCCGGGAGAGTTCCTTGATGTCTCGATAACGCGCGGCGGCGAAGAGGGGTTGGATGTAGGTCTGTAGCGTGAGCCCCGGCGTGAAGGTCCAGTCCAGACGGGTGGTCATCATGAACCGGCGCTCGGTGAAGTCCGCGAAGAGGTAGCGGCTCCCGTAGGTGTCGGTCATGGTCGAGTCTTCTTCGGTGCCGACCCAGCCGACCTTGTCGTGTCCCCAGCTGAGATAAGGGTCGAAGAAGAGACGCAGCCCGCTCCTCGGGCGAATCGTGAACCACATCTCCGCGCTGGCTCCCCTGGAACCGTCGGCGATGTCCCAGACGCGGCCGCCGCCCCCCACGGTCCACACACCCCGGCCGTCCGATTCGAGGTAGGCCTCGGCGCTTCGATGCCGTGGGAGGCGAATCGGCGGGCCGCCCCACGTGGTCCAGCGGCCGGTCCGTTCCGGTTCGTAAAAGACGTTTCCCCAGGCTTCCCAGAAATTGCGGAAACCGGCGCTCCAGAAGACGCAGCTCCCGTAATTGTCGGGGGCGCCGCCGTAATCCCACAGCTTGTAAGTCCCGAGACTGATCGCGCGATTACGGAACACGCCTCTCGGTTCATGCCATGCGTAACTGAGGACGAGATGGCTGTTGATCTTGTCGCTTCGGGTCTGGTAGCCGAGATCGCCGATTTCGTATCCGGGGGAGGCGACGCCGACCGCGGTGTTCAGGGTGAACGCGCCGGATTGCTTGTTCAACATGAGCCGGCCGCTCCAACCGTCCAGGCGCGTGCGGTTGGGGTCGTAGTCGAGGTGGTCCGCGCAGGGCCGGTCCATGTAGTGCCGCGAGTTGCGCTGGACTTCGTCGATCGCCTCCGATGATCCGGTGACGCGGCTCCCGCTCAGATAACCGCGGAGCGCCCAAACCCCGTCGTCGTCCAGGGTGGTCCAGCCGTCCATGCCGATCGCCGAGGCGGCGCCGGTGAGTTCTTCCCGCCCCCGCGGATCATCGAGATCGCGCCGGACATCGGTCAGCATCCAGCCGACGCCGTGGTCGCCGTTGGCGGTGGTCCGGGAGAGCCGGGCCACGGTGTAGCCGGCGAGCGGCTCCACGGTCTGTTCGGAACGGATTCCCTCGTACTCGAGGCGCGCCTCCTCGCGGGCGGTCACGGCGTGCAGCAAGCCGATCGTGTTGTCGCCGATCTTCCCGCTCATCTTTCCCGCGCCGAGGATGGTGGTCGCCTCCGGGGCGTCGGCGTAGTCATTGTCGCCCAGCGACAACGTCGGCGTCCGTCCGATCCGGCGGCTATAGAAGAGCATTGGGTCCATCCAGTTGAAGTTCCAGTTGTTGTTGGTTCCTTCGCGGGCGAAACGGAACACGCCGCTGTCCTTCACGAAGAAGGGGCGCTTTTCGGGGAAGTAAGTTTCGAAGTCGCCGAGATTCACCACCGCCGGATCCACCTCGACCTGGCCGAAGTCCGGGTTGAAGGTGGCGTTCAGGTTCAGGTCGTTCGAGAGCCCCCACAGGATGTCCGCGCCGGTGTTGCCGCTCCAGTCCGAGCCGTCCCGGAAGGGATCGCCGCCGTCGGCGTCGGTGAAATCGGCCTTGCCGGCGCCGTAGGCGAGCACCTCGACGCGCTTGCCCGGTTTCACGCCCCGGATGCCGACCAGATCGGGGAAGCGGCCGACGTATCCCGATTCGCCCCGGGGACGATGGAACAACTCGTCCCTCTCCTGATAGCGGCAGATGCGACGGCTGAAGTTCATCCCCCACACCTGCTCCTCCGCGTCGGGGAAGGCGAGCTGGGCGAAGGGGATCCGCACCTCGGCGGACCAGCCTCCGTCGTCGACGCGAGCGGCCACGTCCCAGATGCCGTCCCAGGAGTCGTCCGTCGCACCGTCGCAGTAGATGACGGCGTCGTTCATCGATCCGGCGGGACTGAAGGAGAAGGAGTAACCGTTCCGGTCGTCGTTGAAGGTGTCCAGGTTCAGGTAGATCCAGTCCGACACGGGATAAGCGTCCCGGCGGCCGAGACCGCAGACGATCGAATCCGGTTGCGAGTCGAGCATTCGGCAGCCGATGTAGAGCGCTTCGTCGTCGTAGACGACCCACCACTCCGTGTCCTGCCGCGGCGTGCAACCGTTGTCCGGCTCGTTCTGAACGAGCGGGGCCGCGGCGGGGCGCTGCCAGCTCTCTTCGTCGAGCGCGCCGTCCAGGCGAATCGGCGAAAGCAATCGGGCGGCGGTGATCCGGGAGACCAAATCCACGGACACGGGAAGACAGCTCCCGTTTTCCGCGAAGGCGTCCGGGAGGGCGGCCGAGAGAACCAGGAGGGAAACGGCCGCCCCGATCCGGACGCGCGAATCGATCCATGCCGTCCATCCGGGACGGTGTAAGGCACAGGAACGCAACGGGGGGTGGGCAGACATCGCACGGCTCCTCGATCGAAACGTTCGGTTTTGTTTTTGTCGTTATCCGGACCGGGGTGGTGGGTTCGGGGGTCGGTCCGGATCGGTCACTCTCTGTATTTCCTTAGACGATCCCGGCGGGGGAAAGGTTGGAAAATAATGGCTGACCCGTGAAAAACGTCCCCGCCCCGCCGGCGGGTGGAGCCGCGCCGCGCTCCTCTTTTCACTTCGTTTCCGTCGGGGGCAACCTTATGGTTCGCGCGTGTGTCCAATCGTATGAATGAACGTCGTGCCGGGAGGGGGCGTTTGGACGAGCAACGGATGATCGAGGCCGCGCTCGGCGGCGACGCGGGAGCGGAGCGGGCGTTATACGACTCCCACGTGGACCGCGTCTTCCGTCTCGCCTTCCGCATGACCGGCGACCGATCCCTGGCGGAAGAATTCACGCAGGAAACGTTCATCCGCGTGTTCGACCGCCTGGCGGGGTTCCGGCGCGAATCCGCGCTCTCCACCTGGATCCACCGAATCGCCCTCTCGGTGATCCTGAACGGGCTCCGGCGGTGGAAGCGGATTCGGGAGCGGGAGGGGGAGATGAGCGAGGGAATCGCCCGGAGCGCGTCGGCGGCGCCGCGCCGCGAGGAGCTTCGCATCGCCATCGAGCGTCTCGTGGATCGTTTGCCGGAGGACCTCCGCGTCGTTTTCGTCATGCACGACGTGGAGGGCTACCGGCACCGCGAGATCGGAGGGATTCTGGACATGCCGGTCGGGACGTCGAAGGCGAAGCTTCACCGGGCTCGCGCGGCTCTCCGCGACGGTCTGGCCGAGGCGGGCTTCGCTTTCAACCGCGCGGAGGAATCATGAGCGAGAAAGGGCGGAACACGCGATTCGAGGATGCGGTCCGGTCGTACCACGAGCCGCCCGACACGCCCCGCGAAGAGATCTGGGAACGGATCCGGGCGGGGCGGGGAGCCGCGGGGGCGGAGCGCCGCGCGCCGCGCAGCCGGGGTCTTCTCCGAAGGGTGCGGACCTGGGTGCCCGCCGCGGCCGCGGCGGTTCTCCTCCTCGGTGTCGGCATCGGGCGGCTCACGGCTCCGGCGCCGGAGGAGGAAGCACGGGTCGCGACCGTGGAGAAGAAAGCGGATCGCGGCGGGGCGGCGGCGAAGGGTTCCAAGGGACGGCCCCCTTCGGCGGATCGCCGCGCCGAGGCGTTCCGCCGCGCCGCCGGTCCCTTTTTCGGGCGCGCGGAGATCCTCCTCACCGATTTTCGCATCGGCCCGGGCGCCCTGGAGGACGCGGGCGACTTTCCCTCGCGCGCGGCGTCGTTACTGGCCGAGACGAGGCTCCTCCTCGACTCCCCCGCCGCCCACGATCCCGAGACGGCGGCGCTCCTGCGCGATCTCGAGCTGGCGCTCGCGCGTCTCGTCCTTGTCGGCGCCGCCGACGGAGTCGACCGGGAGGGAATCCGGAACGGCCTGGAGGAGAAGATGCTTTTGACCCGGCTTCGCGAACGAGTTCCTAGGCGGCCTCGTACCGCCGGCATATAAGGAGCGGAACGATGATGGGACCGAAAAGGTGGGCGCGGTGGGTCGCGGCGATTCTTTGGATCGCAATCGTCGCGTCCGAGGCGGAGGCGCGCGTTTCCTCCGGCGGGCCGGCGGAGACGATCCGGAATACGGAACGGGAAGAGACGCGCCGCGACGAGAGGGAGCGACGAGTCGAGATCCTCCTCGCCCGAGCCGGCGCGGACGAGGAGACGGCGGAAGAGCGCGGGAAGCTCTATGAAAAGGCGCAGCGCGCGCTTGAGGGCGGGGAATACGAGCGGGCGGCGGAGTTGTTCGAGCGACTCTTCCGCGAGGAACTCGACTCGGCGCGGGGCGCCGAAGCGCTCTACTGGCGCGCCTTCGCCCTTTACCGAGAGGGTTCGACGAGGGATCTGCGCTATGCGCGCGAGGCGCTCGAGCTTCACGCGAAACAGTATGATTGGGCGCCCACCCATGGAGAGGCGGAGGCGCTTCTCGCGCGCGTGCGGAAAGAGCTGGCCGTTCGGGGAGACGCGCGCGCCGTGCAGGCTCTCGACGAGGAGAGCGAGGAGGCGATCGGGGAGAACCGGATCAAGCTCGCCACCCTCGAAGCGCTTCTGGCGATGGAATCGGAAATGGCGTTCCCGGCGATCCGCAAGGTGCTCGCGGAGCGCGACTCCGGCAGCGCGCGCTTGCGCAAGGAGACGCTCTACCTCCTCGCCCGGCAGGAGGGGGAAGAAGCGGCGGAGGTCATGCTGGATGTGGTCCGCGAAGATCCGGACCCGGATGTCCGTGAAGAGGCGATCCTCTGGCTCGGAACCATGAACTCCGCCCGCGCCTTCGATTACCTCGTCGATTTGCTCGGCTCCACCGAGGATCCCAAGATTTTGGAATCGGCGGTCTTCGCCCTCGCTCGATCGGGAGACGCGCGGGCCTGGCCCGCACTCCATGAGCGGCTACGGAACAGGGATGCTGAAACGGCCCATCGTGCTTACGTGACCTTCGTGCTCGCGTCGGAGGGCGGGGATGAACAGGTCCGTTTCTTGATGGACGCCTATGGGGAGATCGATGATCCGGGCTTGCGCGAGGAGATCGTGCTCGCCGTCGTGCGATCCGACGTGGAGGAGGCGCGCGCTTGGACGCTCGGCCGGATCGACGATCCGGAGGAGCCCGTCGAGGCGCGGCAGACCGCCCTCTTCATGGCCTCCGAGAGGAACTGGATCGAATCCGAGGAGTTGGGCGCCCTCTATGACCGGTACGAAGATCGCGGGCTCAAGGAGCAATCGCTCTACGCCCTCTCCCGGAAGGAAGACGCGGCGGCGTTGGAGCAGATGGCGCGGATCGCACGTGAGGAGACGGATCCGGGATTGAAGAGCACGGCGATTTATTGGATCGGAAAATCGAGCCACGAAAACGCCGAGAGCGTCCTCCTGGAGCTGCTCGAGCAGTAGGAGGAATAGGCGACGGGGTCGTGGAGAGGGGTGGCGCGCCGCCCCCCCGGGGCGGGATCAGGCGTCGTCTCCCTCCTTCAGCGCCTTCCAATCCCTCATAAGCCGGCGCTGGTGCGGGATGGTGATGCTCCCGCCGACGACGAGTCCGATCGCCGTCGCCTCGTTCAACTCCTCGTCGGTTACGCCCAGTTCGTGGCAGCGGATCGCGTGCCAGCGGATGCAGTCGTCGCAGCGGAGCACGAAGGAGGCGATCAGGCCGAGCAGCTCCTTGGTCTTCGCCGGCAGCGCTCCCTCCCGGTAGGCTTGATCGTCGATCCCATAAAAACGTTTTACGGGCAAGCCACAAGATTCGAGGACCAGTTCGTTCAGCTTGTTCCGCTTTTCCTTCCAGTCGCGTATCGATTCCTTCTCCATGCGCTTTCTCCTCCCGGGCCGGTTTCCGACTCCTTGCGGCCCGCCGTGACCATGAGTGTAACCGGAAGAACGGAGGGGACGCCAGAGGCGGGGAGCACGGGAAAGGGCGCGGGTTTCGGCCCGCGCCCCCCAAGGGTCGATCTTCGCGACCGGCGGCTTACTTGAGCAGCAGCATTTTGCGGGTTTCGCTCCTCTCGCCGGCGACGAGACGGGCGAAGTAGACACCCGAGTCGGCCTCGCGGCCGTCCGATTTCCGTCCGTTCCAGATCCGTTCATGCCTGCCGGGGCCGAGCGCTCCCTCTTCCAACACCGCGACCCGTCTTCCGGTGGCGTCGTACACGGTGAGGAGCACCAGCTCCGCGCCGGGGAGGGTGAAGGCGATTCGAGTGGCCGGATTGAACGGGTTGGGCCGGTTCTCTTCCAACGCGAATAATGGGGGAACGGGGACGACGCCGGCCGTTTCGATGCCGGTGGCCTGGTCGGTCGGCTCGGCGAGGTAGGCGATGGTCGCGAGGCAGGCGCGGGTCACCTGCATCCCGAAGACGCCGTCGTTCTGGTCGGTCCGGTCGCAGCTCCGGTGATAGCACGGATAGGATGCGTAATCGGTTTCGATGGCGAGCAGCGCCGGGAATCCCTCGTTCAGGAAGGGGACGTGGTCCGAGCCGGAGGCGCTGTAGTCGAGCTGCGTGCCGATGTTCGTGTATTCGGCGAAGGCGTCGTGTAAGACCTGCATGAGGGAACCGGCGAAGGTCCGTCCCTCGATGATCACCTCGTAGTGCGTGTTCCACCAGGCGACCATGTCGCAATTGATCACACCGCGGATGTCGTCGCCCGCGGCGGCGGCGGCGGCGGCGTAGTGTTCGGAGCCGCGTAGTCCCTGCTCCTCGCCGGTGAAGGCGATGAACTTGATGGTGGAGCGAAAGTCGAAACGCCGCAGGATCTCGGCGGTGGTGAGCACCACGCTCACGCCGCTCGCGTTGTCATTGGCGCCCGGCGCCGGCAGCGTGGCGTTGACGGACGTGGCATCCACGTGCCCGCAGAGGATGTAGATCCGGTCCGGCGTCTCCGTGCCGGGCAGTGTGGCGATCACGTTCCGCGCGTCGATGCCGTTGAACGAGAAGGAATCGTACTCCACGTCGGTGAAGCCCATGTCCAGGAACCGTTCGTATACATACTTTTCCGCGGAGTCGCACTCGGCGTTGGAAGTGTACCGGGTGGTGAATGTGAACGGATGGCCGCCGAGGAGCACCTCGTTCGCGCCGGCCAGGTTTCCGATCCACCGCATGTAGGTCGCCGAGTCGACCTCCGCCGTGAGTCCGTCCAGGATCGGCGGGAAGGATGTGGCCCCGGTCCGTACCGATCCGCCCTCCTCCCCGGCGGCCGGGCGCCGGACCGGCCGGCTCCGGAGCGCCTTCTTCTCCATGTCGATCACCGGAAGCTCCCGCGGGAGCGGACCGTCGGCCCGGACGACCAGGTTCACGCCGTCGCTCCAGAGAACGTCCACGCCATCGAGGGCTTGGACGGCTCCCACGTCCGCGCCGGCGGCGACCCGCTCGTCACCGAAAGGGCGGAGCAGATAGAACGCTCCGTTCCCGGCGAGGGTGACGGGGCCCTCGACGGTCCATCCCGCCTCACGGAGGACACGCGCGGAGGCGGCGTCGCTCAGGACGAGGGCGTCGGGAAAGAGATCGAGGGCCTCCACGCCGGCGGACCAGGCGTCCTCGATGGATCGGCCGCCGTCCAGTGGGGCGATCCAGATCTCCTCCGGATAGGAGGATGCGGCCGCGGAAAGGGCGGAAAAAAAGAAAAGGATTAAGAACGGCATGCGGGCGGATCGTTTCATCGACGGTCGTCTCCTCATGGTGGGCGATCGGGTCCGGGGTCTGGGGAGGTTGCTTTTGAGCGATGTCATAAGGATAGGCGGTTTCAGCGGAATCGGCAAGGAGGCCCCCTCCCGGGAAAAGGGCTTGACGAATCGTGCGGCTCGGACGATAATATGTAGAGTCTCGATATGTCGAGACCAGATGTATGGGGCGCCGCGAGGATGCGGCGGCGACAGGGGAGTATAAGAGCTTGGATTTGAAAGAGTTGGAGATACAGAACCTCACGCGCCAGTGCAACGAGACGCTGATCCTTTTCATCCTCGTCGACGGCGACAAGCACGGCTACCAGCTTTCCCTCGAGATCGAGGAGAGGAGCGGCGGCCTCTTCCGTTTCAACCACGGCACCCTCTACCCCATTCTGCACAAGCTGGAAAAGGAGGGGTGGATCCGGGGGAACTGGCGGAAGGAGGATTCAAAGAGGAAGCGCCGTAGCTATGCCCTCACCGACCGGGGCCGGAAGCATGCGGTCGCGCAGCGGGAGGCGTGGCGCCGGTTCTTCGGCACGTTCTTTTCCATCGTCGGGGAGGTGGACCCATGAGACGGTTCCAGCGGATTCTCCGGGAGATCGACGGCAAGCTGGATCTTCCCCAGCCGGCGAAATCCCGCATCATCTTGGAAATGGCCGCCGACCTGGAAGACCTGTTCGACGTATACGTCGCTCGGGGGGAGGACGAGGAAGGGGCGGTCCGCCTCGTGGAGGAGCGATTCGCCGTTACCGAGGAGGCGATCGCCGAGTTGATCCGGATCCACGAGAACCCGCTCCGCCGCTTCATGCGCGGCCTCTCGGAGCAGGCGCGATCCCGTTGGGAGAGGGCGGCCCTCGCGGCGCTTCTCCTCTTTCTCGTCGCCTTCGCCGGCCGGGGGGCGGTTTCCGCCCGTTTCTTCACAGAGTCGAGCGTGTTCATCTGGCCGGTCCTCGGTCTCTCCTTCGTGGTCGCCGCTCTATCGGCGGCGAAGGCGTACGCGCTCTGGATCCGCGCCGATCACGCCCCGCGCCGTCTCCGGTCCGGTCTCGGCACGCTGTTGGCGCTCACCGGCGCGAATCTCCTCGTCGGTTTTTTCGGCGCGGCGGCGGAGTCGCGTTTCTCGGCGGAAAAGGCGGCGCGTGACGCGGGGAACGCATCCTATTATCTGGCGGAGTATCTCCTCCGGGTATGTCCGATGCTGATCGCCGGCCTGCTCGCCGCGCTCTTCACCGCGATTCTTTGGTACGTGCTCACTTTACAAGTGGAGCGAATCGAGACGGCGGCCGCGTCGGCCCTCTTGGGGGATCGCCCCGCCGTTTAGCGAACGGAATGTCGCCGGGCTCTTTCGGGCCCGCTTCAACAGGAGAACGATCATGCTGCGTTTCTTCCTCTGTTGCGGTTTCTGGGGATGGCCCCTTCTCGCCATGGCCGTGGCGGTTCTGATTCTCTCGATCAAGAAGGCGGTGGACCTTTTCGGCGGCGCCGGGCGGAGCCGCGCCCGGCTCGAAAGGGGACTCCATTCCATTTTGTTCTGGGGATGTCTGAGCGCCGTCACCGGCGTTCTCGGGCAGATCTCCGGAATCTACAACGCCGTCAACATCATCGTCCGCGCCGAGGCGATCAGCCCGCGCGTCATCGCCATGGGTCTCGCCGAGTCGTTCACCAGCACCCTTTTCGGATTGACCACGCTGGTTTTCGCGGCGCTTTTCTGGTTCGTGCTCTACAGCCGATTCCGGAGGCTCACGGCGCCGGTCGACTAGAGCGCGAGGGAAAGGCGGAAGAGCGATGCGGCCGGCCTTCCGGCCGCGACGGGGTCTTTTATCCCCGGCGGAGAGGTTCGACGTGAAAACATTACGACATCATTTTCATGGGGCCGTGCCGTGGGCGGCGATCGCCCTTGTCGCCGTCGCGTTGTCCGTCCATCCGGTCGCCGCGGAGAAGAACGGGAAGGGAGGCGCCGACCGCGCGGCGGGAGTGTGGGAGTTGGTGTTCCCGGACGCCGCGGACGGCGGCGGCGATCGTTTCCTTCTCGAGTTCGGCCTTGACGCGAAAGGGGAAATGACGGGAGAGGTTCACACGTATAAAGATGGAGTCCGCCGGATGGCGGAACCGCTCGACCGGGTTCGATCCGATGGAGGCCGGTTCGTGTGGCGGCTCCCGTCGACGGGAGTCGGTTTCGAAGGGGAGTGGGGCGCCTCGGGGGACACGGTCCGGGGCGCGCTGATCATCAAGGGCGAGAAAGGAAAGGGAGTATGGATGGTCCGTCTTCCCGCGGACGCGGCCGGCGGCCTCCGTCCCTTGCCGAAGGGGGCGTCCTGGACCTATCGCCCGCCGGAGGCGACCGGCGACGGCTGGGAGGCCACGACGCTCGCCGAAGCGGGCCTGGACGAGAACGCCTACGCCGCGGGGATCGCCGCGCTCCTGGAGGGCGCCTACGGCGAGGTGCACTCCATTCTGGTCATCCGTGATGGGCGCTTGGCGGCGGAGGACTATTTCTACGGATACGACCGGGAAAAACTCCACTCCGTGCAGTCGGTGACGAAAAGTGTCACCGCCCTTCTGATCGGCGCCGCCGCCGACCGTGGCCGAATCGCCGGTCCGGACGAGCCGGTCCTCTCTTTCTTCGAAAAATTCGCCGGCCCGATCGGGGAGGGATGGGAGAAGGTGCGGCTCCGCCATATTCTCACCATGAGCGCCGGGCTCCGTTGGGACGAATCCTCTCTCGCCGCTTTCCGGGAGAGCGACGACATGTACTCGGTCCCCCTCTCCCGTCCGGTGGCTGGCGAACCGGGCTCTCTCTGGGCTTACGACAGCCAGAACATGGCGCTGCTCGCGACGGTGATCCGGCGCGCCACGGGCGTCCCGGCGGACCGCTTCGCCGCGGAGGTGCTCTTCGCCCCTCTCGGCATCGAACGGTGGGACTGGTCCGAAATGAAGCGCGGCGAGGATCCACGCTGCGACGGCACGCTCCGCCTCCGTCCGCGGGACATGGGGAAGATCGGCCGGTTGGTGCTGGACGGCGGTGTCTGGCGGGACGGGCGCGTTCTCTCGAAGGAGTGGATCGACGAGGCGACGGGCCGGCGGGTCTCGACCGGCGCCGAGGAGGACTACGGCTACCTCTGGTGGATCGCCGACCGGACCATCGGCGACCATACCCTCCGTGTCGTTTTCGCCAACGGCTGGGGAAGCCAGTTCATCTTCGTAATCCCCGACCTGCGGATGGTGGTGGTGACCACCGGCGGAAACATGGAGAACGACATGCACTTCGCGCCGGTCCGCATGATCCGCGACTTCATCATCGGCCCGGCGCTCGGCGTTCCGCCGCCCCGGGGCTGAGGCTGCGTCCGGCGCGCGCGACGAAAAGGGCCCGGGGACGCTTTCCCCCGGGCCCTCGGTCTTTTAGACATCAATCTCGGACCCGCCGCTCCGTTACCGGAGAAGCACGATCTTGCGGCTGTCCCCACGGTCGCCCGCCCGCAGGCGGCAGAGGTAGACGCCGGAGGCGACCGGTTCCCCCCGGTCGTTGCGGCCGTCCCAAACCGTTTCCCGATCGCCGGCGTCCCGCGCGCCGCGGACGAGCGCACGCACCAGCCGTCCGTTCACGTCGTAGAGATCGAGCCGCACGTCGCTCCTCTCCGGAAGGGTGTAACGGATGACGGTGGTCGGGTTGAAGGGGTTCGGCGCGTTGCCCGTGATGGCGACGCGTGCCGGCGCCCCCGTCCCGTTCCCGGCGACGCCCGTGGAGATCTCCTCGTAGAGGAAAATCGCGAAATCGTCGAGCGCCGCCTCGACCAACGAGCCGGAGCCTTCGTCGCCGGCGATGAAGCGGAACTGTACGGTAGAGGTGAGATCGATCACCTCGTCCAGGCGGAAGACCATCTCGGTCCAGCTGTTCCGGCTCTCGGTGGTGTTTTCCAGATCGACCCAACCGGAGCCGTCGTTCACCGAGACCCGCCAGTCGTCCTCGCCGGGGCTCGCTCCCATGCTGTTCGTGTACCAACGCCAGTAGGAGACGCCGGCGCGATTGTAGGCGGAGAGATCGAAGACGGGTGAGAGGAGGGTCGTTATGCCGCCGTCGATGTCGTAGGAGCCGGCGCTCGTCCCGGCGAGGCGGCCCGTGACGTAGCAATTCACGCCCGGCGCCGGAGTGTGGTCGTCCTCGGGCTGCACCTGGCCGCCGCTGGTCGTCCCCTGCGGATCCCCCCGCTCCCAGATCCCCGTCGTGGCGTCGTCGCCCTCCGCTCCCACCGTCCATCCCTGATCGCTCTCGAAGTCGTCGGAGTAGAAGGACGTGATGGCGCCGACGAAGAAGGAGTGGGTCTCCGCCGGGGCGCCGGCGGGATGGGTCTTTCGGTTGCCGCTCTCGTCGGAGGCGAGCAGATAGTAATCCACGAAGGTGCCGCCCGGTTGGGCCGGTATCTCCGCCTCGTACTCGCCCGCCCCTCCCGACGGCTCGAGGGGAATCTCGTTCCAGCCGGAGCCGATATCGTAGCGCACCAGGAGCGAGTCGGTGTCGAGCGTGCCGGCGGCGTTGACCGTCGCCGTCACCGTGTACGGGTCGGAGGTGTTTTCCGTGTCCGTGAGCGGCTCATGCACGATGCCGAGGGTGAAGGGTTCGGCGATGGAAGCGATGGTCGCCACCGCCAGCTTCACCGAATTCTCGGCGAGCGCGGGCGAGTTGTAGGAGAGCCCCACCACGTCGTCGGCGCTGTGAATGTAGGGGCTGTAGTTGTCGCTGTCCTCGAAGAAGAGGACGGCGTCGTAACCGGCGTCCCAGAAGGAGGCGTGGTCGCTGCTCGCGCCGGAGGGGATGTAGCCGTCCACGACCGAGAAACCGGGCACGTAGTCCGTCGCCGCCTGGAAGACCAGATCGCGGATCCATTCGGAGGAGGCGTTGTCCACGATGTCCAGGTCCATCGCATCGCCCGAGGCGACATAGCCGATCATGTCCACCGCGACGGCGGCGATGATGTCATCCCCCCGGGCGGCGGCCATGCTCGCGTAGCCGTCGCTCCCGTAGAGCCCGATCTCCTCGGCGCCGAAAGCCATGAACACGAGGGTGTAGTTGAAGTCGTAGCCGGCGAGCGCCCGGGCGCACTCCATGGCGCAGGCGGTGCCGGTGGCGTTGTCGTTCGCGCCGGGGGCGTTGTTGTTGTTGCTCGGGTTGATGGAGTCGTAGTGGCCGCCGATCAGCACGATCTTGCTCGGGTCCCCTTTGCCGGGGATGGTGGCGACCACGTTCCCGTTGTAGGAGGCGTTGAAATCGTGGATGTAGACGCTGTCGATGCCGTAGGACTCGTACTCGGCCTTGATCCAGTGCATCGCCGCTTCGCCGCTGTCGCTGGTGCAGTAGCGGGTCACGAAATCCTGCATGCGCTGGACGTTCGCGTCGAAGACGTCGATGTCGACCGAGTCGACCATTTGCTGGATGAAAGGATCCGCGGCGCGGGAGCGGGCCGCCGCGGCCGGTTTCTCTTCCGACGGGAGCCGGACGGGCCGGAAGAAGACACGGGCGAGTTCGATGCCCCGCTCGGCGATGGCGGCCGCCTCGTCGGGCGAGGCCTCGATCACGGCGTTGCCGCCGTCGAAATAGAGAACCCGCACGCGCCGTTCGATCGTCTCGACGAGGGCGCCGTCCCTGAGGCCGGCGACGAAGTAGGTCTTTCCCTCGGTCGAGGAATCGAGCGTCACGGAGGGAATGCCGAGCGCCTTCACGCGGGCGGCCTCCTCCGGACCGGCGACGACGAGGAGGAACCCGCCCAGATCGCGCACCACCGGCACGCCGGCATGGAGAAGTGTCGCCTTCCACTCGGGCGCCGGATCCTCGACCGCGAGCAACGCGCGGTCCGCGTCGGACGCGATCGCCGCGGTGGCGGTCGCGCCGAGAACCAGAAGGATGGTTCCGATGAACAGCGATAGCCATCGTCTCATGTCTTACTCCTGAATTGAAGGATCGGGCAAAGTGGGGGGGAGCAGTAAGTTAAAATTATAGCACAAGTTGGAGCGGATATCCAGACGAAGGACGGCGAAGATCAAGAAGCACCCTCGCGGAACGAAGGGAGGGGAAGAGTCACCGGGTGCATCCGAGCCTGGGCGAATAACGGCTTCGGCGCCTAACGGTAGGCGCGTTTCAGGTCGCTCCAGGAGCTCTTCTCGGCGGCGAGCGCCTCGATTTCGATCGCTCCGCCGTCCACGGCCGGGTAGATGCGGTTCCCGGTCGCCGTGGCGAACCAGCTGGACTCGTCGATGTGGAGCCCGCTCCCCGAGGCGACGACGCTCGCCCGGAGGGTGAGCGTGGCGATCACGGCCGGCATCTGCAGTGGGGATGTGAAGGTGGGGTCCATCCCCTGAAGAAGGAGGCCGTCGCCGTTCCGAGGGGTGGTGGTTCTCCATCCCGGAGGGGTCCGGTAGACGCAACGGGCACATTCCACGTCACCCGCCGCGAAGACCGAGATAAAAAAGGAGCAGACATCGTCGGGGGGCGGGTCGCCGTACAGGAGGACATCCACGTCCACCGAATCACCGATGGAGGGCATCCACAGGTCGGGGCCGTTTCCGGATACGCCGTCTATATCGAGTTCGATCACCGCCGTCTGCGCGAAGATCGGCGCGGCGATGAGCAGACCAATGACCAGGGGGCTAATCACAGCAATCCGCATGTCGGAAAGACCTCTTACATGTTTCACGTCAACGACTCGATGAAAACCGGCTGGTTTCCACCCGGCGAGATGTCGACCATTATACCGTATTTTTTCCCGAAAGACCAGGTTAGAACGCACACGACAAGGAGAGGCGAGCGGGCGCACCGCCCGCCGGCGGGCAAAAAAACCGGCCCCGGGATGAGCCCCGGGGCCGATCAACGATCCTGTATGCTGCTGCTGCGTATTCGTGCTAGCGGAAGAGCTGCTTCACATCGCCCCAGTTGCTGTCTTCCGTGCCGATGGGACGGCAGTCATCCACGGTCAGATGGCCATCCACGACATAGCTGTATCCGATCGGAATCCCGATGCCGGGATCGTCGGAAATGGCGCCGCCGGTGGTGCCGTAGCAGCCCTGCACGCGGTCGTAGAACTCGCCGCGGGCTTTCTCGTCGCCCATCGGTCCGGTGAACTCGAAATCAGCCTGATAGGTCGCGGCATAACCGCCGGGACCCGTCGATCCCCAGACAAAGAAGCCGGAGAGCGTCCCCTCGAGGATCAGATCGCCGTCGACGAAGGTGGCCGGGGAAACCGCGTTCGGCGGATTCGTGCCGAAATCGGCGTTATTGGCCGGGTCCTGATAAATGGCGAAGGAGCCGCCGCTGTAGGTCGTGTACAGCATGCCGCTACCGATATCTTGGGTGCCGTCGGAGACGAGACCCTGGAAAATGAACGTGTATTCGGTCGCGACCGGGTCGAGATCCAAGAACGGCTCGTAAAACACGTCGATCTTGCCGACAACGGTCAACTCGGATCCCACGGTGCTGATGTGGGTTACGGGGTTATAGATGGTCTCCCATCCATAACTGTCCGGAGCCCAATCCATGATGACTCCTTGCACCGCGAACGCCGGGACGACGGCCCAAAGGCAAACCGCCCCCAGCAAGATCGGCCTTAGCAAATCTCGCATAAGTTGATACCCCCCTATCCTGAACGCCCTGAGTCCGCGCCGGGTCCGGCATGGAACCCGGCGCTATCGTACTTAAAAACCCGGATCATCTCTAGCGGAAGAGGCCCTTCAGGTCTCCCCAGCTGGTCGTTTCCGTCGAGATTTCCTCGACGTAAACCAGACCGTCGATGGTCCACATGTAGCCGTCCGGCTGTCCCGGCTCGATCGTCTCACCCGCGAAGGTCCATCCCTCGTAGCAGGGAAGCGAACCCCACCCCTCGCCGCAGTAGAAGTGGAGGGTGCCGTTCAGGTTCGCGGTCCAATCGGCCAGCTTCACCTTAATGGTCAAGTTAGTGAAAGTGGCGCCCAGAATCAAGGTTCCGTCTTCAAAATAGGCGGGGGCGGTGACGTTCGGCGGATAGGATCCCCAATCCCGGTCCGTGCCGGTCGCGATCGGGTCCTCGTAGATGTGGAAGGTACCGTCGCCGTCATTGAACTGGTAGGTGGCGACGTCTCCAAAGGGGGTCCACACCGTATCCGCGGAGGTCAGCGTCCCGGCGCGGAGCACGAAGGTGTACTGGTTGTTCAGCGGGTCCGTCGCAAGCGCCGCCGGGTTGATGTCCGTCACATCACCGACGGCGATGTACTCCTGTCCATCGGCAGTGAAGTCCCTGGGGGCGGGGGTGGTGTAGTCATACCCGAAGTAGTCGAGCAGCAGCAGGTCCGCCTCGGCCGCCGGAACGAAAAGGAGTCCAAGCGCGGCGAGCGTAGCCAGGATCGTTAGCAATCTCATCGATTCCCTTCCTCCCTTTTCTGCGGGCCGTAACCGGGGACAGGTACCCCATAACGGCTACCCGCAAAAGGAATTACCAATAACCTCCAACAATGGAACAATCGGCCAGAGCTACCTTGACTCGGACGCAGTTTACCATATCGCATAACGAATTGCAATAAAAAGAGGTGGGATCTATTTTTTCCGGCGGAAGTTACGATTCTTGACGTGAATCGAGCGGCGTTTCCTTTCGGCCGACACGGATAATGAACGGCCGGTTCGGGGGGGGGAGATTTCATGCGACTGTTTCTCTTGCGGTATTTCAGCGGATCGAGATGCGGTAGGGGATGCGGGCCCGAAGGGGCCCACCCTCCGGCCCGAATGGGAGGATTTCGGCGGAGGGCAGACCATAACTTTCTAATATAGATATGGTTGCGTCTTCGCCGGCGCGCGCGATCCCCCAGTCCCCCTCACGGATGCGTTCGATCAGCGACCGCTCCGCGGGGAGGAGATGGAGACGCACGCGGGCGTCCGGATCGATCCCCGTCAATTCGGCGGCGAAACGGACCGCCACGTCGAATCCGCCGATTCTGTCCACTAACCCGTTGTTATAACTCGCCTTGCCGCTCCAAACCCTTCCGCCGGCGAGAGAATCGACCCGCGCGACGCTCATCCCGCGCCCCTCGGCGACCCGCTCGAGAAAGAGAGAGTACATTCCGTCGATTCCGCGGCCGATCCTCTCCTTCTCCTCCTCGTTCCATGCCCGGGGCGTGGAGAAGATATCGGCGTGCTCCCCGCGGAGGAACTCTTCTCGCCCCACGCCGAAACGCTCATAAAAGCGTTCCAGGACGGGGCGGAGGAGGAAAACGCCGATCGACCCGGTGATGGTGGCCGGTTGGGCGACGATCCCGTCGGCGCCGGAGGCGATCCAATACGCGCCCGAGGCGGCCACGTCTCCCATGGAGACCACCACCGGTTTCTTCTCCCTCGCGCGGACCACTTCCTCGCGGATCGCGTCGGAAGCGCCGACCGATCCTCCCGGGCTGGAGACTCGGAGAAGGATCGCGTCGTAACGGTCGTTCTCGGCGGCCTCCCGGATCGCCCCGATGATCGTTTCCGCGCCGGCGATCGGACCGCCGACCGGTTCCCGGCGGTCCGGCCCGGGGAGGATCTCGCCGACCACGTGGATCAACGCGAACTCCGCGCCTCCGAAGCGGAAACCGTCGGCCGACCCCTTCCCGTACTCCGCGAGGGTGAGGGATTTCCCCTCTTCGTCGATGCCTGCGGCCCGCTCGAAATCCGGCAGGGCGAGGACCGAGTCGGCCAGCCCGGCCTCCACCGCTCGCTCGGGGAGAAGGTAGGGCCCGTCGTCCACCGCCCTGCGCGCCCATCCGGCGTCCGATCCCCGCGCCCCGGCGATCGCCCCCAGGTATTCATCGAACAGATCGTCGAGAAGCGCGTCCATCTGCTCACGCGCCGGCCCGGAAATCGATTCGCGCGTAAAGCTTTCGGGCGCGGATTTGTAGGATCCGGCGTGAATCTCGTCGAACCGGATGTCCGCCCTTCCGAGGAGGTTTTTGTAGAAGAACACGCGGCCGTAGAGGCCGTCCACGAGCAGGAGGCCGCTCGGAGAGAGGAACACCCGATCCGCCTCGGCGGCGATGGAATAGCCCAGGTCGTCGGCGGCGTCGATGTAGGCGTCTACCGGTTTGCCGGAATCGCGGAAGAAGGCGACCGCTCCGCGGATCTCGGCGGCGGCGGCCCAGCCGAAGCCGGGGGACGGACCGACCAGAAGCACCGCCCTCCCGATCCGGTCGTCGTCCGCCGCCCGCCGGATCAGACGGGAAGCCGCGACCAGGTTCACCGGTCGTGAACGGTGAAGGGCGGCCCAGAGCGTCTCTTCCGCTCTCTCCTCTATCGGTTCGGTCAGGTCGATGACGAGCACCGATTCGTCGCTGATCCCCGGCGCGGAGGGGCGGAAAAATACCACATAGAGAGCGCCCACGGCGCCGGCGGCGAGGATGAAGAGAACGGCGGCGAGGACGAGAACGATCAGAACGGTTTTCCGTCGTGACACCGGGCACCTCCGTCGTGGACGGGGAAGGGTCTCCGCGTCCCCAGGCTAGCCCTCCGGCGGTAGAGTGGTCAAGGCGCGTGCGGGTCCGTCGGATCCGGTGGCCCCGGAACCGCCGGCGGGTTACCCTGGTGTCAATGGAGACGGCCGGGCCGGACGGCGCCGGCCGCCCCCGAGAGGAGGAGCGTGATGAGAGGGAGAATCGCGGGATCGGCGTCGGTCCTTTTCCTGGTCCTCGTCGTTTCGGCGGGCGCACCGGCGGCCGTCTGCGCGGCGGAGGACGGAGAGAGGGTCGCTTTCTACATGGCATGCGCGGAGCCGGATCCCGGCGCCCGCGCCCGCGCGATGATCGGCTTTCTGGAGGAATACCCGGATGGCCCCTGGAGCGACCGCGTGCGCACCCTGCTCTTCGGTGTGGCGGCGAGCGGCGGTTGGCGGGAGTCGGAGAACCGGCCGGCGGACGGTTCTCTCCAGCGCGCCGTGGAGCGCGAGGCGGCGGCTTTCCTCGCCGAAGACGGGAACGATCCCGATCGCGTGTTGATCGTCGCCGAGGCGTACCTCCGCTCCGGCGTTCGCGCCGAAGAGGCGCTCGCCCTCGCCCGGCGGGGGGGTGCCCTCGCCGAGGAGTCGGAAAGGCCCGCCGACATACCGCTCCGCTCATGGGGGCGGATGAAGCGGGAACGGATCGCCCGCTCCCACTATCTGGCCGGCTTGGCCGAAGTATCGCGCGACGATTACGACGCGGCGGCCGAGTCTTTCCGGCTCGCCGAGGACGTGTTCCGCAGCGATCCCCGTTTCCGTGAGGAGTACGCCCGCGCGCTGGTCGCCCTCGGCCGGGTCGGGATGAGGCCGGAGGATCTTTTGGACGAGCGCACCGCCGCCATGGAGGCGATCGGAGCGGAGGACGCGACGGAGCGGATCGAAAACTTCGAACGCTATTTGCTTCTTCATCCGGACGGTCCGAAAGCGACGGAGATCGGCATCCGTCTCGTCGAGGATTATCTGGGCACGCCGGCGCCGAACCGGGGCGTGGCCTTGGCGACGCGCATCGCCGGAGAGACCGAGGATCCCGAGGTGCTTTCGGCCCTCTGTTTCCTTCTGGCCGAGTCGGGGCAAGGGACGGCGGAGGCGGTTCGTCTGGGCGCGCGCGCCAAGGAGACCCTCCGGGAGTGGATCCAGGACCCGGGCACGGAGGCGTCCGTCCTGCCCGATCTGAACGCCGCCTATCTCATGATCCGCGACGGTTACGGCTGGGCGCTTTTCCGAGACGGCCGGACCGGTGAGGCGTTGGAGGAACTGCGGGCCGCGGCGGAGAGCGATTTCCCGCGCGTTCTCTATCATTACGGCGCGGCGCTTCTCGAGGCGGGGAAGGCTTTCGACGCCGTCGATCCTCTCGTCCGCGCGCGGGACGGCGGCGAGGAGGAGGCGGGGCCGCTTCTGGATCGGATCGTCGAGAGGGATTCGGCCCTCCGCGAGGAGGTGGAACACCGGACTACGCGGGCGGAAGCGGTTCGCAAACGGGACGCACTCGCCGAGCCGGATCCTCGTCCGGCGCCCGATTTCTCTCTCGTTTCGTTGGACGGCGAAACGGTCGCTCTCGAGGACCTTCGCGGCGGAGCGGCGGTGATCGTCTTCTGGACCACTTGGTGCGAACCATGCCGGGAGATGCTCCCGCACCTGCAGGCGGTCGCCGACGAGTACCGGGACCGGAACGTCCGTTTCCTCACGATCGACACGGACCGGGACTTCTGGCTCGTGCGTCCTTACCTGCGGGACGAGAAGATCGGCATCACCACGCTTCTCACCGCCGGCGAGCCCGACTGGGAAGAGACGGCGCGCGCCTTCCGGCTGAGCGCCCTCCCCACGGTCTACTGGATCGATGAAGAGGGGAGGATCCGTTTCGTGTCGGATGAGTACGACGGAAACGGACACGCGTTTCGGAACACGATTCGCTGGAGGTTGGACAGACTCCTCTCGCGATGATCCCCGCCGCCGGGGCCCCGGAACGCCGGGCGCCCCGGCTTTTTCTTTCCTATTAAAATGTACAGGACGGGACGGGACGAGAGGGAGGAGCCCCCTCTCGACCGTGGCGGCGGCGCGCCCCATCCCGCTCCCGCCCGGCCGCGAGAAACCGCGAAAAACCGCAAAAAACGACGAAGCTGTCCCTCGACGCACCGGTCGAGGCCGCCGGGCCCGCCCCGGAAAGCCCTGCGAATCAAGTCCCGCTTAAAGGTTGCCGATCATTCACTTAGACCGACCACCGGTCGAGAGCGATTGTCTCCGGCGGCGCGGCTACGGGTAGCCGCGTCTCCGGTGTGTTGTGCAACTTATCAAAGATCAAGGAGGAAAGTATGCGCAGCAGGAGCGTGCGTCGAAGCCAGGGTTTCACTCTTGTCGAGATCGTCGCCGTGATCGGCGTGATCGCGATCCTCGCCGCGGTGATGGTCCCCACCATCGTCAAGCATCTCGAGGATTCCAAAACGGTTCGGGCCCAGAAGGACGCGGAGATGATCGCCACGTCCGTCACCGATTTCTACAAGGACACGGGGCGTTGGCCGACCCGGAACACCAAGGGCGAGTACGAGGTGGAACTGCTCCAGAACGCCAACGGCACCGCGCCCACCCTCGGCACGAAGGTTACGGGTTGGGGGAAGCTGAACGTCACGGACAGCTATGACAACCAGCTCGTGGACAACAAGCCGGGCGGCAAGAACAAGAACAAGTACGACGTCACCGGTGAAAACCGCTGGAACGGTCCCTATGCGATCAAGATGAAGACCGATCCGTGGGGGCGCCAGTACTGGTGCAACGTCGCCAGCCTTCATCCGACCGTTATGGCGGCCGGAAACGCTCCGGTCTGGATCATCTCGGCCGGTCCCGACGGCGTGCTCGACACGGACACGGACGACACGGATGTCCAGGGGGACGACGTGGGTTTCCTGATCAAGCGTTAGCGCGGACGGCGCGCGATGCGCGCCCGGGGGCGTCCATCCACATGACGGAACGGCGCACCATTACGGCGAAGGGCGGGGGACGCCTCGGGGAGCGGCTCGTCGAACGGGGCTGCATCTCCGAGGCGCAGCTCTCGCTTGCCCTGAAAGAGCAAGAGAGAACGGGCGGCCGGATCGGCGAGATCCTGGTCGCGCTCGGTTTCACCACCGAACAGGAGATCACTTCCAGTCTGGCCAACCAGGCCGGCCTGGAACAGGTGCAGCTGAGCGAGTTCGAGCCGAACAAGGAGGCGCTCGCCCTTCTCGACGAGTCCTTCTGCCGGGAGCGATCCCTTCTCCCGCTTGACGTGGACGCCAATCTCTTCCGCGTCGCCATGGCCAACTCCTTCGACGTGTTGACCGTGGACGAGGTGAGCCAACTCACCGGGAGGGCGGTGGAGGCGCTGGCGGCGCCGGAGTCGGAGGTGCTGGCGGCGTTGGACCGGGCCTTCGGCGTGGACGTCCGCAAGTCTCTCGACGCGCTCGTGGAGGAGGCGGCGAAGGCGAGCCGCTCCTCCCGCCATCAAGAGATCCACGGCATCGTCAGCGAGCAACCGGTGGTGCGCCTGGTGGACGCCATCATCCGCGAGGCGGTGCGCCGGGGGGCGACCGACGTGCATGTCGAGCCGGAGGTGCGGATCGTCCGCACCAGGAACCGGATCGACGGCGTCCTCGTCTCGGCGATCACCCTCCCTCTGGAACTCCGGACCGCCGTGACCGCGAGGATCAAACTGCTGGCCGATCTGGATATCGCCGAAACGCGCCTTCCCCAGGACGGCAAGATCACCGCCGAGGTGGACCGGCGCCAGATCATGATCCGGGTTTCCACGCTCCCCACGATCCACGGCGAGAACGTGGTGATGCGCCTTCTCGACAAGAGCAAGGTCGTGGTCGGTCTCGAGGACCTGGGCTTCGCCGATCAAAACCTGGGGGCTTTCTCCTCCGCCATCCAGCGCGCGTCCGGGATCATCCTGGTGACGGGACCCACCGGATCGGGGAAGACCACCACGCTCTACGCGGCGCTCAAGGCGATCAACACGATGGATCGCAAGATCGCCACCCTCGAGGATCCGGTGGAGTACGAACTGCCGGTGGTCCGCCAGTCGCAGGTGAACGTGCAGGCCGGTTTCACATTCGCCAAAGGGCTCCGGGCGCTGCTCCGCCAGGACCCGGACGTGATTCTCGTCGGCGAGATGCGCGACGCCGAGACGGTGGAAACCGCGCTCCGCGCCGCCATGACCGGCCACCTGGTGCTCTCCACGCTGCACACCAACTCGGCGATCGGGGCGATCGCCAGGCTGCTCGACATGGGGGTGGAACCCTTCCTGCTCGGCAGCACGCTGGTGGCGGTGGTGGCGCAGCGGCTGGTCCGCCGTCTCTGCGTCGATTGCCGCGAGCCGGATCCCGCGCCGGATCCGATCCTGCTGAGCGCCCTCGGCCTTTCGGAGGGAGAGGCGACCGCTCTCTATCGCGCCCGCGGCTGCAAACGGTGCGGCGGAACGGGATACCGCGGCCGGCGCGCCGTGGCGGAGGTGCTGACCGTCACCCCCGCGGTGGGGCACGCTCTCGTGGCCGGCGGTGCGGCGGAGGCGATCGGCGCGGCGGCGAGGCGCGAGGGGATGGTGAGCATGCTCGACGAGGCGCGCCGCATGGTGATCAGCGGTGAGACGTCGGTCGCGGAGGCGCTCCGCCACACATGGGATAACGACCAAGGTCTCTTGATGGCCAAGACGAATTCGGTTGAATCATGAAAGTATTCCGGTACGAGGCGGTGGCGACAGACGGCAGTCCGGTGCGGGGGGAGATCGCCGCGCGGGACGACTCGACGGTGCGCGCGTCTCTCGGCGAGCGCGCCCTGACCCTTCTGGAGTTGAAGGAGCGAAAACGCCGCCGGATCGACCTGGGGCGACGGGGAGGCGGCGAAGACGAACGGATCGAATTCACCCGCTCCATGGGGAGCCTGGTCAACGCCGGAATCCCGCTTCTTCAGGTGCTGGAAGACCTCCGCGGCCAGAGCGAGAGCCGGACCTATCGGGACCTCCTCGGCGACGTGATCGTTCGGATCGAGGGAGGAGGTTCGGTTTCGGAATCCCTCGCCGCCCACCCGGAGATTTTCGACGATTTATACATAAACATAGTGCGCGCCGGCGAGGAGAGCGGGAAGCTCCCTCTCGCCTTCGATTCGCTGACGGAGCATCTGGAGCGGTCCAAGGCGATGAAACAGGAACTGCGCCGCGCCTTCTCCTACCCGGTCACGGTGCTCGCCGCCCTTCTCGGCTTCGCGGCCCTCCTCACCTTCTTCGTCTTCCCCCGGTTGGAGGGACTCTTCGAGACGCTGGAGGTGGGGGTCCCGCTCCCGACGCGGATCCTTCTCGCCGTCGGAGGCGTCGGCTCGCGGCTGTTGCCGGCCGTTCTCGCGGCGGTCTTCCTGGGAGCGATCGGCTGGCCACGGCTCCGCCGCTACCCCCCTTTCCGCATGCTGACGGACCGGATCGCCCTCAACCTCCCGATCCTCGGGAGGATCGTGAAGATGGCGGCCTTCTCCCGCATGGCGGGGACGCTCGCCACGCTCCTCGCGTCGGGGATCTCGCTGGAGCGCGCACTCGACCTCTCCCAGAGCAGCACGGGAAACCGAGTGATCGGGCGCGCAATCGGCGCCGTGCTCGACTGGATCCGCGCGGGGGAGACCTTTTCCGGCGCCCTCGCGCGGTCGGGGCGTTTCCCGCAAGTGGTGGTGAGGATGGCGATGGTGGGCGAATCGAGCGGCGACCTGCCCGGCATGCTGTCGAACCTTTCGCAGCACTACGACCGGGAGATGCCGAATCTGTTCCGAAAGACGATCGCGGCCATGACGCCTCTCCTGATCGTGGGGTTGGTGGTGATGGTCGGATTCGCCGCGCTCGCGGTTTTTATGCCGCTCATGGAGGTCACCTCGGCGATCCACTGAGCGGCAGCGAGGAAGCAAAGGAATGAAACGGAAACGGACGGAAAGGACCGGCGGCTTCACGCTCCTCGAGATCGTGGTGGTGCTGGCGGTGATCGGCATCCTCGCCGGAGCGATGACCCCTTACGTGGTCCGCCAGATCGAGCAGTCCCGCTCGGAATCGACGGAGCGGGAGATGGAGTTTCTCGAGGAAGGGCTCGCCTCCTACTACCGTGACTGCGGCCGCCTCCCGGACGCCAAGATCGGCCTCGCGGCGCTGGTCGTGAACGCCGAGACGCTGCCCGAATGGGATGGGCCCTACGTGAACGGCGGCGGGAACCTGTCGCGCGAGGTGCTTCTCGACGCTTGGGGCGCGGCCTACACCTACCAGCCCGCCGCGGCGGTCCAGGGGATGAACGCGCCGGTGGATTTCGTCCTGATCAGTTCCGGCGACGACCGAATTCTCGATTCGCGCTGGACCAAGAAGGGGTGGGTCCTCGACACGGACCGGGACATGGTCCGGACGGGCAGCACCAAGGACGTGGATGAGGGGTGGCGCGCGAAGACGGAAGAGCTTTTCGACGAGATCGTCGATGGGGTGGAGCGCTACTACCTCGACACGGGCGGGTTCCCCGGCGGCACGGACGACAAGGCGTTGGCGGAGCTGCTCGCCTCGAAGGAGGACGACTGGAACGGACCCTACCTCTCCGGCACGGCGTCGTGCGTGCTCGCCGATCCCTGGGGCGGCCGCATCGTCTTCCGCGCATGCGAGAAGGTGGACGGCGAAGCCGTGGAGGGCCGGATCCTGCTGAGCGACGGGCCGGGGGAGCCCGCGGCGACGGTGAAGAAGGACGTCTGGCGGACCGGCGCCAACGACCTGGTGCGGGTGATTCCCGAAGCGTCCCTCCGGGGGCTTCTCGATCGGGAGAGGACCGTGGTAGCGCTCCGGGAGCTGAGACTGCTCGCCGGTTCGGTCTACGCCGACAACCCCCTTCTCTCTCCCGACTCGAAGCGGCTGGATCGCGCCGACCCGTGGGACAACGACTATCGATATAAGAAAGAATCGGCCTACTCGGGGAGGGTCTACTCCTTCGGCGCCGACGGCGAGGATGACGAGGGGGAGGGGGACGACCTGTACGAGGCTTTGCTCTGGTCTCCTTCGGGTGGGGGGGGCGACGACGGGGGCGACGACGGCGGGGACGATGGTGGTGGGGATTCCCCGCCCGGCGGCGGAGGGAACAACGGCAACGGCAACGGGAACGGCAACGGCCGAGGGTGATGATGGGCGGATCGCGCGACACGAAGAAGAGACACCCGCGGGACGCCGGCGCCTGGGGACTGGCGCATGTAGCCGGAGAAGACCGCCTGGTCCGCGCCCGGCGCGACGGGACCGCGATCGTGATCTCCGTCGCCCGGGAGTCGATCGAGCCGGAGGCCGGGGGGCGCGCCGCGACGGGGTCGGCCCGGCCCGGCGTGACGGCGATCCTCTCCGACCTGTCGCTCCGCCACGAACGGCTGCAGCTTCCGCCCATGAAGGGCGCCCGGCTCCGGCGAGCGCTGGAGCAGCACTTCTCCCCCGCCTCCGGCAAGACCCAGGGGCAGGAGGTGAGCTGGGCCCCCTACCGGGAAGAGGAGTCGGGCGACCTGCTCACCGTTTCCGTCGAGAAGGAGGCGCCGGAGCGGATCGTGAACCGCCTACGCGAAGCGGGCTTCCGGGTGGAGCGGCTGATCAGCCCCGCGGCGGCGATCGTCGGGTTGCTCCGGGAGACCCTGTCCGACACGGACCGCGACCACGGGACGGTGATCGTCCACTTCGGCGAGACCATCGGGACGGTGGGCTTCACGCTCGCCGGCGACCTGCTTCTCGCCCGCGAATTCCGCATGCCCGCCTCTCCGCGGGAGGGGAACGACGCGGCCGGCCCTCTCCGCTTCGATCCGGCCTGGTCCAATCACCTCGTCGGCGAGATCGGCCGCTCCCTTCTTTACTTCAATCATCAATTGAAGGGGAAGGGGGTCGGACGGATCCTGATCTCCGGCGACCTGGAGGGCTTCGATGCGATCCTTCCGGCCTGCGCCGAGCGTTTCGACGCGCGGGTGGAGCGGACGGCGGACGCGGTGGGCCTGGACCCCTCACTTTTCGGCGGGGGAGAGGAGGCGAAGTGCGAGGCGGGCCGCTGGGTGAGCGCCATCGCCGCCGCCGTTTCGGGGCTGACCGCCTCGCCGGACATCGACCTGCGGCCGGAAGCATCGATTCTGCGGAGCGCCCGGCGGCGGACCGTGCGGATCGGCGCGACCGCGCTTCTCGTCCTCGCCGGCGCGATGGCGCTCTTCCACGGCGTCCATCTGGCGCACGAGCGTGGGCTCGCCGCGGAGATCCGCGCCTACGCGTTCCGGCAGAAGCTGGCGAACCGGGAGGCGATCGAGTTGGATGAGATCCGCGCCGCCCGGACCGAGGCGCTTCGCCGGCTCGCGTTCCTGGAGGAGAGTCGCCGGCCGCTCCAGGACCTGGGCGAGGCGCTTCGCGTGTTGTCCCTCGCCGCCACCGACGGGCTGGCGTTGGAGCGGGTCGCCTACGATGACGAGGAGGGGCCGCTTCTGCTCCGTGTCGAGGGGATGATCCGCGCGCCGAGCGGCACCGAGGCGCAGCGGCAGTTCAACCGCTTCTATGAGGCGATCCGCAGGAGCCCGGTCTTCGCGAACGCCGAAGTGGAGCCGATCGAGATTCGGGGGGATACGGAGGGGGAGAGCGAACTCTCCTTCGTGGTCCTCGCGGAACCGGAGGTGTAGGAAGGTGCGCGTGCATCGCGACGGGGAGGGACGAAAAATCACGAGGGTCGCGCTGGCGGCCGGCGTCGTCCTTTTCGCGATTTTTCTCATGGGCGCGGGGGCGGAGCGCGCGCGTCTCGCTTCCCACAAAGCGGCCTGGGCTTCTCTGGAAAGGGAGACCCGCCTGCTCGCCGATTGGATCGCCGAATGGGACGAGCCGTCGGACACGGAGGAGGAAGCGTGGGTGGCGGTGCGCGTCGCCTACGAGGGAGCGGTGCCCGCCGGCGAGACACGTCTCTCCTTCTCCTCGGCGCTGAACGAGCTGGCCGACGAAGTGGACCTCGATGGTTTCAGTCTGGTCGAGAGGCCGCCCACGCCCCTCTTCGAGGAGACGCGGGCGATCTCGGGCGACGTCGAGGAGGACGAGGATGGTGGTGGGGATGGTTGGGAGGATCCCTGGGAAGAGGACGCCGTCCCCGCCGGCGTGAGGGCGGACCGTTCGCGCTACAGCTACGAGGTGCGGTTCGCCGCGTCCTACCGGTCGTTGGTCCGCTTCCTGGACGGGTTGGAGCGGATGCCGCGCATCGTGGAGATCCGCGCGGCGGAGATTCGGCGCGGCGATCCGCGGCTGGACGTGGAGATGGAGATCGCCACCTACGGGAGGGATCCCGATGCTCTTTAAGCGGGAGGCCGCTCCTCTCTGGGCCGCGGCCGCGCTCTGTCTCGCCGTCGCCTCTTATGGGTTCTGGGGCGAACGGTTCACGGCGGTTCCCGTCTCCCTGCTCGAGGAGATCGCCGCCGATGCGAGCATGCAGGACCCGGTTCCCTCTTTCAGCCCCGCCGCGGAGGGGGGAGAAATGGGAGCGCCGACGCTCGCCGGGCGGCCATGGGGGAACACCCCCTTTCTCACCGCCCCGGAGGAAGCACGCTACGGGCCGGAGCACCGGTCGATCGGAGCGCGCGCGACGGCGTCGTCCGCCCCCGGGGGAGCGGAGCATTCCCCTCCCGACGTGCGCGCGCTGATCAACGCCGGCGGGAAGCCGGTGATCCTCCTCGGCGGAGGGGCGGCGCGGATCGGGCAGGAAGCGGGGGGCGTCCGGGTGATCGGCGTGGACGGCCGCCGCGTTCTGGTGGAAGGCGAAAACGGCAGGGAATGGATCGAGATCGTCCCCCTTAATCGCGGAGTACGGGTGAACGGAGCGGGTAGATGAAACATAAAATGATTTGGACCGTCCTCTCGGCGGCGCTGCTCGCCGGTTGCGCATCCCAGGCGCCGCCTCCCGCGCCGCCGGACCGGGCCGGGGGAGGAACGCCCGCGGAAGAGCGGGAACCGATGGAGCGGATTCGGATCACCGCGTCCGAGTCGGAGGAGCCGCTTCCGCTCCCCGAGCACCGGCCCGTGTCGGTGGTGGCCCGAGAGGCGGAGATCCGGAACGTGCTCTTCGCCGTCGCCGAACAGGCCGGCCTCGACCTGGTGCTCGACTCGGACGTGCAGGGGCGGGTGACGCTCGAAGTACAAAAGATACCGATCCAAGAAGCTTTGGACGCGATCATCGAGCAGGCGGGTTTTACCTATACCATTCGGAACGGGCTTCTCCGCGTGCATGGCGACGGCCTGCAGACCCGCATATTCACCGTGGACTATGTGACGGGCGTGCGGACGGGCCAGACGCGGCTCGCCGCGTCGAGCGGCGGCAGCCAAGACGCCCAGACCTCCTCTTCCGGCGGGTCGGACGGAGAGAGCCGGGTCCAGGTGGACCTCGAGACCTCCGCCGATCCTTGGGCGGACATCATCGCCGGGCTGGAGAAAATCGTGTTCGACGACGCCGAAACGGGCGTGGTGATCAATACCGCGCCGGGTCTTCCTCTCGGCGCGGGGCGTTATGAAGGGCGGGCGGGCGCGGAGCGGCTCGTCGTGAATCCGCTCTCCGGCATCGTGATGGTGACCGCCCCCTTCGCCAAGCTGAACCGGGTCGCCGATTTCCTCGAACGAATCGAGGGGAGCGCCCACAGGCAGGTGCTGATCGAGGCGCGCATCTTCGAGGTGTCCCTCAGCGAGGAGTTCCACCAGGGGATCGACTGGAGCCGGATCCCCGGGACGGGCAACAACGTGCAGAGCGTTTTCGGCAACGACGACGGCGCGGCGGCGCAGAGGCTCAGCCCGCAGAACGCGGTTTTCGAGATCGCTTGGTCCGAGGGGGATTTCGACATCGTCCTGGACGCGCTCGCCAGCCAGGGAGACGTGAAGGTGGTCAGCTCGCCGCGGTTGGCGTCGATGAACAACCAGAAGGCGATCATCAAGGTGGCCCGGGAGGAGAGCTTCTTCTCCCAGCGGATCGATTACGAGACGAACTCCGACGGCACCACGACGCCGATCTTCACCGTCGAGCCGGAGCGGGTGACCATCGGCCTCGTGCTCGACGTGACTCCCCAGATCAGCGCCGACGGCGAGATCATGATGAACATCCACCCGTCGCTCACCGAACTGGTCGGCGAGGACGTCTTCCCGCCCGGCGCGACCGGCGCGGACGTGCTGGCCAACGCGCCGGTTCTCGACATCCGCGAAGTGGACACGGTCGTTCGCGTGCGAAACAATAACACGCTGATCATCGGCGGGCTGATGAAGGACCGGGCCACGGAACAGGTGAGCATGGTCCCCTTCCTCGGCAAGATCCCGGTGCTGGGGCACCTGTTCCGCCGTACCGACAAGGTCACGACTCGGGTGGAACTGGTCATCACGCTCCGGCCGCAGCTTGTCGTGGGCGAGGACGCGGATCGATATGCGCGGAGCGAAATGGATCGCCTGGGGGGTAAGTGATCGTGGACCGGAGCCGCGAGGAGACCATGGTTCGGGAGGGGCCGGAGCGGGTGGATCGTTGCCTCCTACCCGACGACGACGTAGAGGGGATCGCTTCGGCTCTCAAGGAGAGCGAGCGGGAAGGATTGGAGCGGGAAGGGGACGCGAGGGAGTCGGTTTCCCCGTCGGCCGAGGAGGGCGCCCGGACGACGAGTCCGCCGGCCTCACAGCCTTCTCCCGCGGCCGCGCCGCCGCCCGGACCGGGGGCGGAGGAAGCCGCGCCGGCCGGCGCTCTCTACCGGGTTCGCTTCGCGGAGCCGATCCGGTTTCGGGAGAACCGGCGGGAACGGTTCCGGCGGCGCGCGCTGGTGTTGATCGTGTGCGTCGTCGGCCTCGCCGTCGGATGGGGGATCGGTTGGCGACTCTGGCAGGGTCCCTTGGGCGACATGCTCCTTCCGGAGATCGACGACGAGGGGTTCGCGATCCGCGTTTCCTCCGCACGCCCGGCGCCCGCTGCGCCCGCGCTCGTCGGCCCGCCTCTTCCGGATGAGGCGCTCCCCGCGGAGGGCGCGCCGGTCGTGGAAGAAGCGGTCGCACCGGGACCTTCCTCCGAGGGGCCCGCCGGGAGCATCGACCGGACGCCACCGGCCGCCGTCGAAGCGGCCGAAATCACCGTTCGGGAGCCGGCCGCTCCCGCGCCGAAGCGGTCGACCGCGGAAACCCCCGCCGCTCCGCGGCCGCTGGGAGAGAGGCGGGTCAGGAGCGCCGCGCGGATTTCCGAGGCGGGCGAGGCGGAGAGGAATCGATCGATACGCGATCTCGCCGGCTCCATCGAACGTTCCCGCCGGGGCGATACCGCCGGCGCGATCGAGGACGCGATGCGCGCATTCCGGGAGGACCCGACGTCGGCGCGGGCGGCGAACCAGATCGCTTCCCTCTCGCTTCGCCTCGGCAGGTGGAAAGACGCGGAGCGCTGGAGCCGTTCGGCGATAGCCGCGGATCGCGACCATGTCGGCGCCCGAACCAACTTGGGCGCCGCGTTGGTCGAGACGGGACGCGCGCAGGAGGCGGTGAGGATCTACCAAGGGGCGGTGCGCCGAGATCGGCGTGACTGGCGCGCTTGGGCCGGCCTCGCCGCCGCGCTGGAGGAGACGGGTCGCGCCGCGGACGCGGTCGAGGCCTACATTCGCGCGGTGAAACTCGCGCCGGACAGACCCGAGTTGCACTACAACAGTGCGCTTGCGTTCGACGCGGCCGGCCGCGCCGAAGAGGCGGCCGCGTCGTTCCGCGTCTATCTGGAAATCGCCGCCGGCGCCGACCCCTCCCGGGAGGGGCTGGTCCGCCTCTGGCTCTCCGATCACGGTTTCTGACGGCGGGGGACGGCGCGTGGGCCCGAGCCGCTTTCCCGTCCCCTCGACCCTCCGCTTCCCCCGAACAAGGCATCCCATGGCCCGTTTTAGGGCACCGCGTCCCTCGTTTCGGGTGGCGCGCGGCCCCTTTTCCCCTCTTTTCGCCCCCCGGCGTCCCCCGGTTCCCCCTCCCGGTGGGGCGGAGGAGGTTCCCGGGGCCCGAATGGGCCCATTTGGACCGGTCAAAACCCGCAACCACTTAAAAATATTGTGTTTAGGCTAAATCGACTTTTTTTATCTTTTTGTTTGACAGCCCCTCCGACCGGCCTCTATAGTGCCGAGTAGTGGTAGATGTTGTGTTTCCGGCTTCTCTAGATACCACATATTGAAGCGTTTCGAGCCTCCTCGTGAGCCGAAACCTAACCTTGGGGCGCTAACCCCCTGTGGTAGATGGTGTTGAGATCCCCCGTGCCCGCGGGGACAGAGAGAAGTCCGTCTTTCTACTTGACGATTGTGTAGTAATCCGGCAGGATGGGCGGAAGTTACTTCCCATGTGCAGCGCTCCCGCTCGCCCTGCCCCGAGTTGGGGGAGGTCTCATGGAGGCGCATAGGATTCCCGCGGGCGGGGCCGCCGTGCCGGAAGAACAGAAGGGGGACGCCGACGTGTTCGCGGATGAGAGCGCGGCGAGGAGCCACGCGAACGGACCTGCGCGGAGTGGGCTCTCCTTCCGGCGGGTCTACACGACCCCCGGCGTGCATCCTTTCGACGAGGTGGAGTGGGAGAAGAGGGAAGCGTCGATCATCAACGAGAAGGGGGAACTGGTCTTCGAAAAGAAGGACCTGGAGTTTCCCACCTTTTGGTCCCAGCTCGCCACGAACGTCACCGTGTCCAAGTATTTTCATAGAACACGGCCGTCCCCGGAGGGCGAGCGAAGCCTGAAGCAGCTGATCACCCGCGTCGCGGGAACCCTCGCCGAGTGGGGTTGGCGGGCCGGCTATTTCGCCACCGAGGAAGACCGGAACATCTTTCACCATGAACTGATTTATCTCCTTCTCCATCAGAACGCCTCCTTCAACAGCCCGGTTTGGTTCAACGTGGGGATCGAGGAGAAGCCCCAGTGCTCCGCCTGCTTCATCAACTCGGTGGAGGACCGGATGGAGTCGATCCTGGAGCTGGCCAAGACCGAGGGGATGCTCTTCAAGTGGGGCTCCGGGACGGGGACCAACCTGTCGCCGATCCGCTCCTCCAAGGAGGTCCTCTCCAGCGGCGGCAGCTGCTCCGGACCGGTCTCGTTCATGAAGGGGTACGACTCATTCGCCGGCGTGATCAAGTCGGGCGGCAAGACGCGCCGCGCCGCCAAGATGGTCATTCTCAATATCGACCACCCGGACGTGACGGAGTTCATCACCTGCAAGGCGGCGGAGGAGAAGAAGGCCTGGATCCTGATCGACAACGGCTACGACGGCTCGCTCGACGGCGAGGCTTACGGGTCGGTCTTTTTCCAGAACTCGAACAACAGCGTGCGGGTGACCGACGATTTCATGCGCGCCGTTCAGGAAGACCGCGACTGGGCGCTCCGGGCGGTTTCGAACGGCGAGGTGATGGAAACCCACCGCGCCCGAGACCTGATGCGGCTGATCGCCGATTCGGCCCACATCTGCGGCGACCCGGGCATCCAGTTCGACACCACGATCAACGACTGGAACACCTGCCCGATGAGCGGGCGGATCAACGCGTCGAATCCCTGCTCCGAGTTCATGTTCCTCGACGATTCGGCCTGCAATCTGGCGTCCCTCAACCTCATGCGTTATCGCCGTGAAGACGGCTCCTTCGACGTGGAACACTTCTTCCATTCCATCGATGTGTTGACCACCGCGCAGGAGATCATCGTCGACGCCGCGAATTATCCGACCGAAGCGATCCGCGAGAACGCCGGCCGCTTCCGGCCCCTCGGTCTCGGGTACGCCAACCTGGGCGCGCTCCTCATGTCGAACGGCCTCCCCTACGACTCGGAGCAGGGCCGCGCTTACGCGGCGGTGATTACCTCTCTCCTGACCGGACGGGCGTACCTGCAGTCCTCCCGCGTCTCCGACCGGATGGGTCCCTTCGAGGAGTATCCGAAGAACCGGGAGTTCATGCTTCGGGTGATCAAGAAGCACGGGGAGGCGGCGAAGGCGATCTCCGCCGACCACCTGCCGAGCGCTCTCTGGGAGGCTTCCGAGAAGGTGTGGCAGGACGCGTACCGCGCCGGCGAGCGCCACGGTTTCCGGAACGCGCAGGTCACCGTGCTCGCCCCGACCGGCACGATCGGTTTCATGATGGACTGCGACACCACAGGCATCGAGCCGGACATCGCGCTGGTGAAGTTCAAGAAGCTGGTCGGCGGCGGCATGATGAAAATCGTGAACCGGACGGTGCCGCAGGCGCTCAAGGCGCTCGGCTACGACGGCGCGCACGTCGCCGAAATTCTGGATTACATCGATAAAAACGACATGATCGAGGGGGCGCCGGGCCTCAAAGAGAAGCATCTACCGGTGTTCGATTGCGCGTTCAAACCTCGTGACGGCGTCCGCTCGATTCCCTACATGGGCCACCTGCGGATGATGGGCGCGGTGCAGCCCTTCATCTCCGGGGCGATCTCCAAGACGGTCAACATGCCGAGCGAGGCGGCCGTCGACGACGTCTTCACCACTTACCTCGAGGCGTGGAAGATGGGCGTGAAGGCGGTGGCGATCTACCGGGACGGATCGAAGAGGACCCAGCCGCTCAGCACCGAAAGGGAGAAGGAGAAGGCGAAGGAGAGCTACGAGCCGATCCGGCATCGACTCCCCATGGAGCGGCGCGCCATCACGCACAAGATGAACATCGGCGGCCACGAGGGATACATCACCGTCGGTCTCTATGAAGACGGCATGCCCGGCGAGATCTTCATCACCATGTCCAAGGAAGGCTCGGTGGTCTCGGGGCTGATGGACGCCTTCGCCACGAGCGTTTCCATGGCGTTGCAGTACGGCGTCCCCATGGAGGTTCTCTGCAATAAATTCAGCCACATGCGTTTCGAGCCGGCCGGCTTCACCGGGAACAAAGAGATCCCGATCGCCAAGTCGGTGCTCGATTACATCTTCCGTTGGTTGACCCTCAAGTTTTTCAAGGATCGTCCGGCGTGCGCCGACGAGAGCGAGCTGCAGACCGAGCTTTTCCCGCCGGGCGCGGCGCCCCGGACCGAGTCGGCCCAGTCCCCGCCCGCCCTTCCGGGCGCTCCGGAAGAAGACCCGATGTTCCGAGAGGCGTGGGTGATCCAGGGGCAGGCGGACGCGCCGACCTGCTATGAGTGCGGCTCTTTCATGGTCCGAAACGGCGCCTGCTACAAGTGCATGAACTGCGGGTCCACGTCGGGGTGTTCTTGATATCGAGAGGTTTTTTCGGACGGAAAACTCTCTCGGGCAAGAAAAGGACCGGCCGCGATGGTCGGTCCTTTTCTCTTTCCCCTCCATCCGTCCCCGCCACGAACCCATCCCCGCATCGAGCGCGCGCGTGCGTAGAAGTTGAAGATTAAAGAAGAAAAAACCCGTGGGAACCGTACGGCGGCGGCGATCTCACTTGCTCTCTTGAAATCCTCCGGCGCCGTCCATCCGTGAACTTCTTCTAGAAGCTCGAGTTGTGCCCTCGATGCGCGAGGGGAAACAGGGCGGATGACCTCCGCCTACCGGACGCGGACCATGCGGCCGGTGAGGAGCGCGGGGGTCGCATCGATCCTGTAGAAGTAGACGCCCGGCGCGGCGTCGCGGCCGGAGGCGTCGCGGCCGTCCCAGTCGATCGAACCGGCGCCAGGCGGGATCGGGATGTCGCGGACGAGACGGCCCCGGATGTCGTAGATCGACGCGGCGGCCGGCGGGGATGCTCCCGCGCCCGCGTGGAAGAGAATCGTCGTCCCGGAACGGAAGGGATTGGGAAGGGCCCGTGCGGCGCGGCCCGCGGGAAAGCGATCCTCCTCGCCGGGCGTCGCCACGCCGGCCGTGATGGGCCGGACAACCACCACGTCGGCGGGGGGGAGCCCGGTGTTCACGGGCGAGGATGTGAGGCGCGCGCCCGAGGCGGCGTCGAAGACGTGCACCCCCGGCGCGGTCTCCTTTCGGTCGCAGAGGAAGAGACGGCCGGTCGGCGCGTCCGCCTCCAGATCGGACACATAACCCGTCGTGGTGTATAGCGTGTCGAGGAGTGCGCCGGTCGAAGGGTCGAAGGCGACCAGGTGGTTGGTGAAGAACCAGTCGTCGGAGACGACCGCCCATCCCGCGCCTCCGGACAGGGCGATCGGCCCCAGGTCGCCGTGGAGCGCCGCTTCGGTGACCACGAAACCCTCCGCCGTCCATCCGTTCAGATCGACCCTCTCGACGCCGCCGTCGAGAGAGAAGTACTCCCCCATCTCGGCGACGTACAGGTCGCCGTTCTCTTCGTCCAGGATCATCTGCCCCCGCGGGTTCAACCCCGTCAGCTCGATCCCCTGCACGCCCGGCGTTCCCGGGTCGACATCGACGAGCGCGTTGGTGGACGGGTCGATCACGGCGAGCCACGCCGGTGAGACGGGCGTCCAGTAGGGCCTCTCGATCCTTTGGATCTGGACGAAAACGAAGCCGTCCCAAACGGCCATCGACGACATCTCCGGCAGGCCGTCGGCGTCGGCGAAGAGGGAAAGGTCGATGGAATCGAGGATCGCGCCGGTCGCGGGATTCACCTCGTAGAGCCAAGCCGATTCGAAGCGGCTGACGTAGGCGCGGTCCGGCGCGAGAAAGGCGATGTCCTGCGGGTTGCTCCCGGCGCCGACCGAAAACTCGAGCGTCGTTTCATATCCCGAGTCCGGATCGAGAACCTGGATGTTGTCCGCGTAGAGGCGGTTGATCACATACACCTCGTTGCGCCAGAAGCGAACGAGGGGATCGGCGCCGACCGGCTCCAGGCCGGTGGCGGCAGGGAAGGGCGGGTCCAGGTCGATTTCGGCGCAGCTCCCGATCGTCTCATAGTCGGTGGTGACGGCGAAGAGGCGGTCCTCGGCGCGGGACGCGCCGGCGGCGAGGGCGAGGGAGAGCGCCGCGGGGACGGCGACGGCGAAGAGGGTTCGGCGCATGGAAGGGGGTTCCTTTCCGGACGGGTCGCTTAGAGCGGTCCCTCCGTCCAATCGATCTCCGCCGTCACGTACAGGCTTCTCCCCGGCATGGGATAGCGGTACACGTCGGCGATCGTTTGATTCGTAATGTTTTTGACCTCGATATCGAGAGAGGCGCGGTTCTTCCAGAGGCGAAGGCGCGCTCCCATGTTGTGCAGTCGCTTCTCCCCGGCGCGCGTCTCCTCCGAGTTGTATCGGTCGGTGTAGTAACGGTCGTACCAGAAATATTCGTACCGGAAGGAGACGCGTCCCCGCCGGGCCGATGCCCGCAGGAACAGCTCGCGCGGCGAGACGTAGGGGAGTCGCTTGCCGTTCCAGTGCGGCACATCGCCGGTGTGCCGCGCGTCCTGGACGGTGAAACTCCCCTCCAAGTAAAGGGCGCGCAGGAGGTCCGCGTCGAAGCGCGCCTCGATCCCCTCGGCGACGGAACGCTCCAGGTTCTTGGCGGTGAAGTTCCCCTGCGCGTTCTGGACGAAATAGATGAGCGAATCCCTTGTCGCGCGGTAGGCGGTGAGGTCGATCGACCCGTTCCATGTTCCGCCGCGCCGTCTCTCCATGCGGATTCCCGTCTCCCAGGTGACGGACTCCTCCGGCACGAGGGAGGGGTTGGGGTTCACGTCCGACATCGAGCCCTGCGCGCTGGTCCCGAAAAGCTCGAAGAGCGTGGGCGCCCGGGAGGCGGCGGCGCGGTTCGCCCGGAGCGCGAGGCCGCGCGCAGGCCGGAGCGTCGCGCCGAAGGTCGGACCGTGCCAGGCGGTCCAATGGGGTTCCTCGAGCGCCGACGGGTCCGGGTGGTACGGGTTGGTCCCGTGGTAGTTGTCCCGCGTCTCGCGATAGCGATAGGCGTCGAGCCAGACGAAACGCCCTCCCCAAAGGACGATCTCCCTCTCGGCGGCGAGGGCGAGGGATCGGCGTTCCCGGCGGAATCCCTCGCCGATCCGCGGGTCGGAATCTACGGGCATGAAGGATTCCCGGCCGATCTCCGCGCCGAGGCGGATCACGTGCCGCGCCTCGGTCCAGTATCCGGTGAGCATCCCCCTCGCCCCCTCGCCTTCCATGCGGTGTTCGTAGTCGGAGAGGTGGAGCGTCGGCTCCGCGCCCGGGTTCCGCCAGCGGTCGCGGCGCCGGCGGGCGTGGGCGGTGAGGTCGGCACGCAGTCGCCCGCCGGCGAAACGAGGGGAAAGGGCGGAAAGAGACGCCCGGTGGGAGAGGCCGTCGAAGCTCGCCTCTTCGTAGAGGAGGTTGCCGTGGCCGGGGTTGCCGCTTCTCTTCAGAAACCAATCGTCCTGCATCGACAGACGCCAGCCGCGGACCGGCGGCGCCTCCGCCTTGAAGAGGACGGCGTGCTCCCGGAAGGCGTTGTTCTCGCGGGTCATCGTCGTGTCGTCCTCGGTGTTCGCGACCGACGTGCCCGGGTCGTAGAGGAAGGAGAAGTCGCCGCGGCTCTGCATGTGGTGATAGGCGATCAGGTATCCGGCGCCGCCGTAGGAGCCGGAGCGGAGCGCCGATGTTTTCCATGTGGAGTAACTGCCTCCCGAAAGGGAGAGAAGGGAGCGGGCCGGGCCGGCGGGGCGTGTGACCAGGTTCACCACGCCGCCGACTCCCGCGACGCCGAAGCGGGCCGGCGCGCCGCTCCGGTACACCTCGACGCGGGCGAGGTCGCCGATGGGGAGTTCGGCGAGATCCGTCGCTCCCCACTGGGCGCTGTTCAGAGGGACGCCGTCGAGGTAGACCTCCACCTGGCCGGGCGAGCCTCCGCGGATGGTGGCGACGGCGTAGGAGCCGAGGCCGCCGTAACGCCGCACCCGCACTCCCGCCGCCTCCTCGAGCACGTCGGCAAGCGTGATGAGGCGCTCCGTCCCGGCGTCGACGCCGCGCGTCTCGGAGGAGTAGGGGAGGCGGAGCGCTTCCGTCTCGACGGTCCAGGGGGCGCCCTCGACGCGGATCGTGTCGACCGGTCCGTAGACCGGCTCCGGCTCGGTGGATTGCTCGGCTTGGGCGGCTTGCGCGGACGGCTCGGCGTATGCGGAGACCGCGGCGGCCAGAAGGGCGGCCGACGCGATCAGGACGCGGGCGATCCACTGTCCCGACGGGGCCCACGCCGCCGGGCGCGCGATGGCGCGAATCGACATGGCGATCTCGCTGCCGGCGGAAGGAAACGCGGAGTCGGGGGAAAAGAAAGACCCGGGCGCGCGTCGCGCAACGGGTCGAGGAGAGAGCCCCGCCTACGGCTTTTCCTCGAGCCGACGGTTCTCGTCTCCGGAACGAGGTCTTCTGGCTCCCGGGTCGTCCTACCGCCCACGCCTTCCCGCGGGTCGATCCCGCAGTGGCGTTTCGTGGGTTTCGTCGCCGGTTACAGCGGCGGGCCCGCGACGGATTCGCACCGTCTTCCCTCGGGCCGGAGAAGATGGGTTGTCGGGAGGGGAGTGTAGGGGTGACGAGGGGGTGCGTCAAGGTTCATTCGCAACCATCATCCAGGAGCAGACCTATCAGTATCGGTGTCGAAATCCAAATCGAAATCGAAATCGATTGCCCCTTCCGCCACCGGCGCTCCCCATCGAGGCGAAGAGGTGTGCCTATCGTAACCAGATACCTTCTCGCGAGCGCAGCGAGCGAAAAGGTATCTGGTTACGAGGAAGCCGGAACAGCCCCCGGTACCTGACTCTCATTTTCCCGACCACAGGGAGGGAAAAAGGTGTCCGGTACCGGGATGGCGAGCGAAAAGGTATCTGGTTACGAAATGAAGGCCTGTTCATTCCTTGCCCATCGGCCCCTCGGAACCGATTGCGATGTCTCTCACTTCACCCGCCAGGAATGCCGATGATTGAGATATAGGAATCCTGAAAAAGGTATCTGGTTACCCATATGAAGGAGTCGATCGATGAGATGGTTCTGGGTGTTTCTCGCGTCGGCGTCGGTGGTGGTTCTCTCTCTCGCGGGATGCGGGGGCGAAGAGGATCTTGTTTCCGCGCCCGATCCTTCCCTTCAGCTCTCTCCCCCCTCGATCGCGGGGGAGGACTTCGAACCGAACACACGGCACATTATGATTACCCGCGATCCGGACGCGTTCCGGGCCGTCGCGGGAACATTGGCCGTCTTCGATTTTCAATCCCTTCCCACGCCCGGTTCCAGCTGTCTCCCGGAAGAGGGGGACTCGGGAATCGCCGAGCTTCCGAGCACAATTTACTTTCCGGATTGGTGCCGGCTGTCCAGTCCAGTCTGCATGACCACGCATGATCCGGAGAACACCGTTCTCGTTCTGGAAGAGGAAGGAGAAATCCGGCCTCGGCAATCGGGGCGGTCCATCCTGATCGAGTATGAAGACACGCTTCAGGGGTTTGTATGGATCAGAACGTGGATTCGTCAGAGGATCGAATTCACCGCGATCGCTCCTCCTGGGGAGACAGCCTTTCTTGGTTTCTGTCCGAAGGATCTTCTGTATTACGAAATAAATCTAACCGGGACGGCTACCCTGCACACGATCTACATCGACGAAAGATGGGCCGACATGGAAGCCGCGGTGGTCGAGAATATGATTCTCATTGGAAGGGCTTTCGAGCGTTTCGCGGAGCTGTCGGGAGGAGTCTATCCGACGGCCGCGGCCGACCCGACGTACGAGGGAGACTGTCTTGTGGATCTTCTGCCGGGAACGGTATATCCCATAGATCCGTACACGGGGTGTACGACGGTATTCAACTGGAACGCAGCACCCGCGGCCAGTTCAGGCAGCATAGCCGCGACGACAGCCAGGATCGACGAGTACACCATTCGCGGGAGAGGAAGGGAATCCTCTGGACTCATCGACACCATGGTGACCACGCCTCCCTTGAATGATCAACTCGCCCGGAACATGCGGACCATCCAAAAGGCTTTCGAAGCCTATGCCGACGCGAACGGGGGAATCTATCCGACCGCCGCCGCCGATACCCTCTCCGACGGGAGGCGGGTGGTCGATCTCCTTCCCGGCGCGCATATCCCCTACAATCCATACCACCTGGATGATGGTCATGTATTTCTTTCCAGCCCCTTTTCCTGGAACGAAGAGGCGGAAACGATCTGCGGCGCAATCACCGCGTGGATCGCCGAACCGGACCGCTACGAGATCCGCGGGAGAGGCGATGATCCCACCGGTTACCTCGACGTGATTCTCACCAACGAGTGAGATCCGGAACCGATCCGTAACCAGATACCTTTTCCCGAGTGAAGCGAGGGAAAAGGTGTGTGGTTACGTGTTCCGTCCCGCCCCGTCCCGCCGGACGGGAACGCGATCCCTCCCTGTGCTAAACTAAAAAGCCGCGCCTCCATTTCCCCCCGGGGAGGCGACGTGGGGAGGAGAGAACGGATGAGCCAACCTTATGATATTGCGATAATTGGCGCCGGGCCTGGCGGGTATGTCGCCGCGATCCGGGCGGCGCAATTGGGCATGCGCGCCGTAATCGTCGAGAAGGAGGAGAGCCTCGGCGGGACCTGCCTCAACTGGGGTTGCATCCCCACCAAGGCGCTCCTCCACGCCGCGGAGATGGTCGAGGGGATCGGCGGGATGAAGCCCTACGGCGTGAGCGTGAAGGAGCACGCATTCGACTGGTCCGCGCTGCAACGCCGCAAGAAGGCGGTGGTGACCAAGAACACCAAGGGTATCGAGTTTCTGATGAAGAAGAACGGCGTCGACGTGATCCGCGGCGCCGGCCGTATCGCCTCACCGGGAAAGATCGCCGTCACGCCCGCCGGGGGCGAAGCGTCGGAGGTCGAGGCGAAGCAGATCATCGTCGCCACCGGCTCGCGGATCGCGTCGATCCGGGGGGCCGACTTCGACGGGAAAAGCGTGATCTCCAGCGACGACGCGCTCATGCTGGAAGAACTCCCGAAGTCGATGGTCGTCCTCGGCGGCGGCGCGGTGGGGGTCGAGTTCGCTTCGCTCTTCCATGGTTTCGGCGTGAAGGTCACTCTCGTGGAGATGCTCCCCACGCTGAACCCCCTCGGCGACGCCGAAGTGGGCGCCGAACTGGGCCGCGCCCTCAAGAAACGGGGCATCGACGTCCGCGTCGGCACCAAGTTCGCCTCCCTCTCCGGCGGCTCGGAAGGGCCCCTCGACGTGGTGATGGAGAAGGAGGGGGGCGAAAAGGAGACGGTCCGCGCCGAGAAACTCCTCGTCGCCGTCGGCCGCCGCCCGGTGACGGAAGGGATCGGCCTTGAAGAAGCCGGAGTGAAAATCGAGCGGGGATTCGTCTCCGTCGGCCCGCGGATGGAGACGGCCGTGAAGGGGATTTACGCCATCGGCGACATCGTTCCCACACCGGCTCTCGCCCACGTGGCGAGCGAGGAGGGTGTGGTCGCGGTGGAAATGATCGCCGGCCGCGACCCGAAACCGATCCATTACGACCGCGTCCCCGCCTGCGTCTACACGACGCCGGAGGTGGCGTGGGTGGGTCTCACCGAGGAGCAGGCGAAAGAGGGCGGCCGCGAGATCCGGATCGGGCGTTTCCCCTTCTCTGCGAACTCCAAGGCGTCCGTGGCGGGCGCGCCGGCCGGTTTCGTCAAGCTGATCGCGGACGCGAAGTACGGCGAGATTCTGGGGGCGCACCTCATCGGGCACCACGTGACGGAGATGGTGTCGGGGCTCGCGGCGCTCATGGAAGCGGAGGGGGACATCGACGGGCTCGCCCGGACGATCCACCCGCACCCGACGCTGAGCGAGGCGATTCACGAGGCGGCGCTGGACGCCGCGGGCGAGGGACCGATTCACATCTAAATCGAATGCGGGCGCCGGCGAGCGGCGTCCTTCGGGGAAGGATGGAGAGCGACATGGACGTGACGCTTCCGGAACTCGGCGAGGGAGTCACCGAGGCGACGCTGATCAAGTGGCTCGTGAAGGAGGGGGACCGTGTCGAAAAGGACGATCCTCTCTTCGAGATCTCCACGGACAAGGTGGACGCGGAGATCCCATCCCCCGCCGCCGGCGTGATGGGGAAGATCGTCGTCGCCGAAGGGGCGGAGGTGAAGGTGGGGGAGAGGGTGGCGGCCCTGAAGACGGAGGGGGCGGAGGAAGCGGAGGGGCCCGCGGAAGCGCCCCAAAAGGGGGCGGGGCCCGCGCCCGCGCCGCCGGAGAAGAAACCGTCCGAGGCGCCGGTCGCGAAGAAGGATGCCCCGCCGAAACCCGCCGAGGAGGTGCACGCCTCGCCTCTCGCGAGGAACGTCGCGCGCGAGCACGGGGTCGACCTCGCCGCCGTCTCCGGAACGGGGCGGGCCGGTCGGATCACCAAAGAGGACGTGCTCGCCCGGGTCGGGCCTTCCGGCGAGAGCGGGGCCGCCGCCCAGCCGCCGAAGGGGGATGCGCCGCCCGCACCCGCGCCTCCGTCGAAACCGGAGGAAGCGTCGACCCCCACACCACCCTCCGTTTCCGACGAAGAGGGCTCCCGCCTCGTTCCCATGACGAAGATGCGGAAGCTGATCGCCGAGCATATGGTTCGGAGCAAGCAGACGTCGCCGCATGTCACCACCGTGTTCGAGATCGACATGACCCGCGTGCAGAGCCTGCGGGCGAAATACAAGAAGATCTTCGAGGAGAGGCACGGCGCGCGGCCGACCATCACCGCCTTCGTGGCGCATGCGGCGGTGCCGGCGATTCTCGAGTTCCCGGTAATGAACGCCTCGGTGGAGGGGGACGCGATCCGCTTCCATAAATCGGTGAACATCGGCGTGGCGGTCGCCCTCGAGGACGGCCTGATCGTGCCGGTGATCCGGAACGCCGAACGAATGGGGCTGGGTGATGTCGCGCGCGCTCTGGCGGACCTGAGCGGCCGCGCCCGCGCCGGGCGGCTGAAGCCGGAAGAGGTGCGCGGCGCCACCTTCACCGTCACCAATCCGGGGCCCTACGGGGCGCTCTTCTGCACACCCGTCATCAACCAGCCGAACGCGGCGATCCTCTGCATGGGCGGCGTCAAGAAACGCCCGGTGGTGACCTGCGAGGAGGCGATCGCCGTCCACGAGATGGCGTACTTCTCGCTCACCTTCGATCACCGTCTGATCGACGGCGCCGTGGCGGACCGTTTCATGGCCCGCTTCCAAGAGCGCATCGAGAACCTCCCCGAGGAGGTCATGGTGTGAAGGATCGGCGGCCCCTGGTCGTGAGCCGCCTCGGGACGGTCGGTTTCGAGGAGGCTTGGGACCTGCAGCGCGAGATGGTCCGCCGCCGGAAGGCGGGCGAGATCGAAGACCGGCTTCTCCTGCTGGAGCACCGATCGGTCTACACCTTCGGGCGGCGCGGCGACCTGGGTCATGTGAGGATCGGCGAGGCGCGGCGGCGAGAGTTGGGGATCGAGCTGGTCCACACCGACCGGGGCGGGGACGTCACCTGGCACGGGCCGGGGCAGCTGGTCGGCTATCCGATCCTCGATCTCGCGCCGGACCGGAAGGACGTGGCGCGCTACGTGCGCGACCTGGAGGAGGCGATCCTCCGGACGATGGCGGACTTCGGCGTCGCTGGCGAGAGGGTGAAGGGGCTCACCGGCGTTTGGGCCGGGAAGGAGAAGGTCGCCGCCATCGGCGTCCGCATCTCCCGCTGGGTCACGTCACACGGTTTCGCCTTCAACGTCTGCTGCGATCTGGACGCCTACGGCCACATCGTTCCCTGCGGCATCTCGGACCGCGGCGTCACCACCCTCTCCCGTCTCGCGGGCCGCCCGATCGCCGTCGACGAGGCGGCGGACCGCCTGACGGAGCGCTTCGCCGAGGTCTTCGACCGCGCCGCGCGCGAGGAAACGCATCATGGCTGAACGGCCGACCCCCAAACCTCCCTGGCTGAAAATCCGCCTCGGCGTGAAGGAATCCTACGGCGCGGTGCGCGGCGCCCTCCGGAGCCGCGGACTCTGCACGGTCTGCGAGGAGGCGCGCTGCCCGAACCACCAGGAGTGCTGGAACGCCGGGACCGCCACCTTCTTGATATTGGGGGAGATCTGCACGCGCGCCTGCGCCTTCTGCGCCGTGACCAGCGGGCGGCCGGCGCCTCCCGACGCGGCGGAGCCGGAGCGGGTCGCGGGCGCGGCCGCCGAGATGGGCCTCCGCTTCGTGGTCGTCACCTCGGTGGACCGGGACGACCTTCCGGACCGAGGGGCGGGACATTTCGCCGAGACGGTCCGGTGGATCCGGGAGAGGATTCCCGGCGCCGAGGTGGAGGTGCTGATCCCCGACTTCGACGGCGAGGAGGATCTCCTTCGCCCGGTGATCGAAGCGGGCCCGCTCGTGATCGGTCACAACACCGAAACGGTGGAGCGCCTCTACCCGACGGTCCGCTTCAAGCATACCTACGCGCGTTCCCTCGGCGTGCTCCGGACGGCGGTGCGCATCAAACGGCCGCGGCAGGTGGTGAAGTCCGGGCTCATGGTCGGCCTCGGCGAGAGGGACGACGAGGTGGAGAAGCTGCTCCGCGATCTGCGTGACGCCGGCTGCGAGGCGGTCACCATCGGCCAGTATCTCCGGCCGGATCGCAAACACGCCGACGTGGTCCGCTATGTGGAGCCGGAGCGCTTCGAGGCGTGGCGCGCCTACGCCGAATCGCTCGGCTTCCTGCACGCCGAATCCGGCCCGCTCGTGCGGAGCAGCTACCGCGCCGAAGCGATCGTGGGAGTGCTGAAAGAGAGCGGGCGCTTGTGAGAATCGGAAATGGGATCGCAACCCATTCCGGATGGAACCATCCATGAGAACCCAAGACCGCGAAACCCTCCGAGACCTCCTCCGCCGCATCGACGGCCGGGGATACAAAGCGTACAAGGACATCCGCGGGCGGTACGCCTTCCCCGGATTCGAACTCTCCATCGACCACGTACAGGGCGATCCCTTCGCGGCGCCGAGCAGGCTCCGCGTCTTCGTTCCCATGGCGCGCGCCGCCTTTCCGGAATCGACGCGCCGGAACAGGAGCCGCGCGATCGCCCTCGCCGGCGTCCTCGCCCGCGCTTTCGCCCGCGCCGCCCGGGGCGCCGCCGAGCGCCGCGGGTCCGGCAAGAGCGGTCTCATCGAGATCGATCGGCCCGGCCAGGAGGTGCTGGAGAGGACCGCCGTGATCGTCGGCGGGGACCGGGTGGAGGCGCGTTTCGTGGTCGGTCTTCCCGCGGCGGGGCGCCGGGTCCTCGGACGCCAAGCGGAGGCGATGCTCCTCGGCGACCTCCCGGAGATCGTGGACGCCTCCCTCCTGTACGCCGCCCTCGACGCGGAGGCGATCGACCGCGCGGTTCGGACGAACGAGGACGCGGACCATCTCCGCGGGGCGCTCGCGGAGCGCGGCCTGATCGCCTTCGTCGCCGACGGCGCCGTTCTGCCGCGCCGCTCCGGCGTGGACGACCGCCCCCTCGTCGAAGGGGCCGTCCCCTTCCGCTCGCCCGAATCGCTCCGCGTCTCCGTCGGCCTGCCGAACGCCGGCGCCGTCACCGGCATGGGAATCCCGCGCGGCGTCACGCTGATCGTCGGGGGCGGCTTCCACGGGAAGTCGACGCTCTTGCACGCGCTGGAGCGCGGCGTTTACAACCATCTTCCCGGCGACGGCCGCGAACGGGTCGTCGCCGACGGGCGGGCGATGAAGATCCGCGCCGAGGACGGCCGCCGCGTGGCGGGCGCCGACATCTCCCCCTTCATCGGTGAACTCCCCTACGGCCGCCGCACCGACGACTTCACCACCGACAACGCCAGCGGCTCCACCTCTCAGGCGGCGAACATCCTGGAGGCGCTCGAGGCGGGCGCGTCGGTCCTTCTCATCGACGAGGACACGGCGGCGACCAACTTCATGATCCGCGACCACCGCATGCAGGAGTTGATCGCCAAGGAGAAGGAGCCGATCACTCCCTTCGTGGATAAAGTGCGGCAGCTCTTCGAGGAGCGGGGCGTTTCGTCCGTCATCGTCGCCGGCGGGAGCGGCGACTATTTCGACGCGGCGGACACGGTGATCGCCATGGAGGCGTATCTCCCGCGGGACGCCACGGCCGACGCGCGCGCCATCGCCGAGAGGCACCGCGCCGAGCGCCGCCCCGAAGGGGGAGATCGCTTCGGCGACGTGGCGGAGAGGATCCCGAGCCGGGCGAGCGTCGACCCGAGCCGCGGCCGCCGGGAGATGAGCGTCAAAATTCGCGGCCTTCGGACCATCCAATTCGGCGAGGAAACGGTGGACCTTTCGGCGGTCTCGCAGATCGTCGACCCGAGTCAGACGCGGGCGATCGCCGAGGCGATCCTCTACGCCCGAGAGCGCTACATGGACGGGCGCCGCACCGTGAAAGAGATCCTGGACGCCGTCGAGGAGGATCTGGCGCGGGAGGGGCTCGCACTCCTCTCCCCGCGTCCCGCCGGCGACCACGCCGCCTTTCGCTCCCTGGAGCTGGCCGCCGCGCTGAATCGGCTCCGCTCTTTGGAGGTGCGGCGGCGGGGATGAGCGCCGGCCGCCCCCGATCCGTCTTGACCCTCGGCGCCGGCGAATGACACAATGGACGCTTGAAACGCGAGGCACACCCATCCATCGATAGAAGGAGAAGGACGATGAGGAAGCTGGCGGACTGCATGTCGCGGCTCGGCACCGAGACCGCCTTCGAGGTGCTGGCCAAGGCGAAGGCCCTCGAAGCGGAGGGGAAGGATATCATCCACCTCGAGATCGGCGAGCCCGATTTCACCACGCCCGACAACATCAAGGAAGCGGCGATCAAGGCGCTCCGCGACGGCAAGACCGGCTACTGCCCGGCGCCGGGGATCCCCGAACTCCGGAAGGCGATCGCGGCCGACGCCGGCAAGCGACGCGGGGTGGAGCTGGACTGGAAGCGCGTGGTGGTCACCCCCGGCGCCAAGCCGGTGATGAGCCACCTGATCCAGGCGGTCGCCCAGCCCGGCGACGAGGTGATCTACCCGAACCCGGGCTTCCCGATCTACGAATCGATGATCAAGTTCGTCGGCGCCAAGCCGGTGCCGATGATGCTTCGCGAGGAGAGGGATTTCCGCTTCGATCCGGCGGAGTTCCGGTCGCTGGTGACGGATAAAACCAAGCTGATCATCATCAACTCTCCCCAGAACCCGACCGGCGGCGTCCTCTCCAAGAAGGATCTGGAGGCGATCGCCGAGGTCGCCGTCGAACACGATGTTTATGTGCTGACCGACGAGGTCTACATCAACATCATCTACGACGGAAAGCACGAGTCGATTCTCTCCTTCCCGGGGATGGCGGAGCGCGCCATCCTGCTGGACGGCTTTTCCAAGTCCTACTCCATGACGGGATGGCGGCTCGGTTACGGCCACTTCCCCGAGGAGCTGGTGGAGCACATCACGAGGCTGAACATCAACACCATCTCCTGCACGTCCCATTTCAGCCAATGGGGAGCCCTCGAGGCGATCACGGGGCCGCAGGACGCGGTCGCCACTATGCGCGACGAGTTCGCCAGGCGGCGCGAAGTGATCGTGAAGGGACTGAACGACCTTCCGGGCGTCTCCTGCCGGATGCCGGGCGGCGCCTTCTACGCTTTCCCGAACATCACCGGGACGGGGCGCACCTCCAAGGAGCTCGAGGGGGATCTTCTCCAGAAGGCCGGCGTGGCCACCCTCTCCGGCACCTCCTTCGGGTCCAACGGCAAAGGTTTCCTGCGCCTCAGCTACGCCAACTCGGTGGAGAACATCCGGAAGGCGCTGGAGCGGATCGGTAATTATCTGGCCGGGTAGGAGGCCATGGGCGAACTGAGCGGACACGCGGCGATCGTGAGCGGCGCCGGTCGAGGGATCGGCGCCGCCATCGCCCGCCGTTTCGCGCGGGAGGGGGCGTCGCTTGTGCTCGCCGCCCGCACCGAAGCGGAGATCGCCCGCCTCGCCGACGAGTTCGCCCCCCTCGGCGGGGGCGCCGTCGCGGTTCCCGTCGACGTTTCGGACGAGCGGTCGGTTCGGGAGTGCGTCGACGCCTGCGCGGACACATTCGGCGGCGTCGACATCCTGGTGAACAACGCCGGCGCGCAGTACATCTCGCCGGTCGCCCTGTCCGAGACCGAACGTTGGATTGAAGATTTTCGCGTCAACATCTTCGGCGCGTACTTCTTCAGCAAGGCCTGCCTCCCCCACCTCGCCCGCTCGCGTAACGGCCAGATCGTGAACATCTCCTCGCGGATGGGAAAATCGCCGGCGGCGCTGAACAGCGCCTACTGCGCCTCCAAGGCGGCGCTGAACGCCTTCACCGTATCCCTCGCCGCCGAGGCCGCCCGGGACGGGATTCGCGTGAACGCGGTCTGCCCGGGATACGTGGAGACCAAGCTGCTGAGCGACTCCATAGCCGCCGCCTCGCGTGTCACCGGCAGGACACCCGAGGACGTCAAGCGCTTGCTCGCGGAAAAGAGCATGCTGAGGCGGGCGGTAACCCCGGAGGAGGTGGCGGAGGTGGTCTATTTCCTCGTGACCCGCGCAACCGGGATGACCGGCCAGGCGATCAACGTCACCGGCGGCGCGGAAACCCACTAGCCCGGTTTTCTTCGTTCCTCTAATATTTCGGCGATCACCTTTTCATAGTCGTCGAGGGTGCGCTCCAGACTGAAGCGCTCCCGCGCGGCCGCCGCCGTGTCCGGCCGGGGCGCGCCGAGGCGGAGCCCCTCCGCGACGGCGCGGGCGATGGAGTCCGCGTCTCCCGGGCGGGCGCGCATTACCGATGACTCGCCGCCGAAGAGGGGGAGGGGCATCCGCTCGGAGACGAGCGCCGGCGTTCCCGCGACGAGCGACTCCAGCACGAGAAGGGGGAGCCCCTCGGGGCGCGTCCCGACCTGCGCGGTCAGGTCCGCGCCGTGGACGAGGTCGATCACCCTCTCCCGGGGGAGCGCGCCGAAAAAAGCGACGCGGTCCAGCCCCTTTTCGCGGACGTAGGCGCGGAGCCTCGTCTCGTCGCGCCCGCTCCCCGCGATCCACAAACGCGTTCTCTCCCGCCCCTCCATCCTCTCGAAAGCGCGCAGAAGATCGCCCACTCCCTTTTCCGGAATGAGCCGGCAGGCGGCGAGGATCACCCGCTCCTCCGCGCCGACGGCGAACTCTTGCCGTACCCGCCGCCGCCGCGCCTCGCCGTCCGCGAAGAGACGGAGGTCGATGCCGTTCGGGATCTCGACGATCCGCGCCGGATCGAGGAACCGATAAGCGCGGGATTCGAAGTAGGCGCGCACCGCCGGCCCGACCGCGACGATCCGGTCGAAGCGGGGGAGCGCGCGCCGCTCCGCGCCCGCCCAGAGCCAAAACCGAAAGAGCCCGCGCGGGTCTCCGGCGCGGAGCTTGGTCGTCGCTTCGGCCCAGGAGCTTCCGTGAGCCTGGAAGAGGGAGGGGATTTCGGGGCGGCGCGCGGCGAGCGTTCCCGCCGACAGAACCGCGGAGAAGAGAAGGTCCGGCGTCTCCTTCCGGTCCGCCGCCCAGCCGAGCAGGGCGCGGCCGAGGCGGGCGGTGGGAACGTGGTGGGGAGCGTCCAGCGGATGGATCTCCACTCCCTCGGGGGCGTCCACCGGGATCGGAGGACGAGGAACGACGAGGTCGATCCGCCAACCGCGCGCGGCGAGCCCGAAGGCGGTTTCCCGGACCACCCGCTCCATCCCGCCGCCGCCGTGCTCCGGCAGGGCGCGGGTGACGAACCAGATCCGCCCGCGCCTCATCGATGGTCCCTCCGGCCCGCTTTTTCGAGGATCAGGCCGCGCGTTTCGGCGCGCGCCGAGAAAACCGCCGCCCAGAATCCGGCGGCGAGAACGCACTGCGTCGCGAGTCCGATCGCGCCTCCTCCCGCGAGGCGCCCGGCGGCGAGGGAGAGAAACGCGTAGAACGGCGCCGCGGCGAGCAGGTGGAGGGCGGTCCGTCGGAGCGTTCCGTCCCCCGGCCCGATACGCCGCAGATAGTATAGGAAGGAAGCGAGCGGGCCGACGGCCGCGCCGATTCCGATGGCGAGCACGCCGAGGGACCGGTAGAGAAGGACGTTGCACGCCACGTTCAGCGCCACCGAAAGCGCCTCGCCGCGGAGCACCTCGCCGTTCCTGAGGCGCGCGTTCAACACGCGCTGCAGCACGTGGCTCGCGCTGAACGCCCAGAGCCCGGCGCCGAGGCCGATCAGCGCGCGGCCGGTGATCGCCAGGGAATGCTCGTCGAACTTTCCTCGTAGATAAAGGATCGAAAGCACGTCCCGCCCGTTGATCGCGAGGAAGACGGAGATGGGAACCGTCGCGAGAAGAAGAAGCGCGACCATCCGGTCCGCCCTCTCCGACGTCTCCCGGTCGCCCAGGTCGGCGAAGTAGGCGAGGCCGAGAAGGCCGAGGGGGACGGCGAGGAGGAAGTGGACCGACTCGGTCAGGAAGCGGGCGTAGTCCACGCCGGCGACGCTCCCGGGGCCGATGCGCGATGTGATGTTCCGCTCGATCAGGATGTTCGCTTCCACGAGGAGGGAGAGGACCACGAGGGGCCGGAGCAGCACCCAGAGGCGCGCCCAGGCTTCGCGGGCCAGTTCGCGGTCCAACGCCGGCCGGAGGGGGAGAAGGCCGCGGCGGGCGAGATGCGCCGTCGCCCAGAGGGCGAGCGCCGCGTAGGTGGCGGTGAACCCGTACGCCGCCAGCGCCGGCTCGCCCCGCCGGGCGGCGACGACGATCAGCGCCGTCATGCCGAGGTTCTGCAGCCCCGGCCGGAGCGAGGGGATGAGGAAATCCTTTTGCGCCGCTCCGAGCGCGCCCAGGACGGAACAGTATATGTAAAAAGGAACTCCGGCGGCGAAGATGCGGAGCATCCGTTCCGCCAAGAGAGAACGCTCGGGGTCGAAACCGCGCAGCACGAATTCCACCAGCGGGCCGGCGAAGAGGGCGAGCGCGCCGGCGAGGAGGAGGCCGAGGGCGACGAAGAAGAGGAGGAGGGACTGGAAGAGGGCGCGCCCCTTCGCGGGGTTCGAGGATGCGTAGCGCGCGTAGAGGGGAACGAAGCAGTTCTGCACCGCCTTGGTGGTGAGCAGGTGGACCGGCGATAGGGTGAGGGTGAGAGAGCCGCGGTAGGCGTCCGCCACGGCGCCGGTCCCGAAGAAGCGGGCGAGAAGGATCTCCCGCGCCGCGCCGATCCCTTTTCCCACCGCGCCGCCCGCGCTCAGGCGCGCCCAGTCCCGCCTCATCGCATCCCTCCGATCCTCTCCATCGTTTCGATGGTGCGCGCCGCGATTTTCGCCCAAGCGTAGGGCTCGGTGGAGGGGCGGGCGGCGGCGCTTATCCTCGCCCGGAGATCCGCGTCGCCGATCACCCGTCCGAGCGTCGCGGTGAACGCCGCTTCGTTCCGTTCGACGAAGAAACCGTTCTCGCCGTGGCGGATGAAATCCTCCATGCCGCTCACCCGCGTGGTGATCACCGGAAGTCCCGAGGCGAGCGCTTCGAGCCCGACCAGCGGGCAGGACTCGTAGTTGGAGAGGAAGACGAAGAGGTCCGCCGCGGCGTAGAGGCGGTGCACGTCACTGCGCGCGCCGAGGAAAAGGACCCGCCCGGCGATCCCGAGGGCGCGCGCTCTTTCGACGTAGGGAGAGGGGTCGTCGCCGCCGGCGACGAGGAGGAGCGCGCCTTCCGCGGCGGCGCACCCCGCCATCCCCTCCAGGATGATCGAAAGACCTTTACGCGCGAACTCGTGCCCCACGAAGAGGAGGAGCGTTTTCTCCTCCGGGAGCCCCAGCTCGCGGCGGAGAGCGATCTTGTCGGCGGCGGGCCGGAAACGTTCCCGATCGACGCCGTTGGGGATGAAGTGGATGCGGTCGTCGGGATAGCGGTGGAAACGGCGAAACTCGTCCGCCACGCCGCGGCTGATGGCGATCAGATGGGGCCGCCGCCGGCGGAAGACCAACGCCTCGCGGAAGAGGACGAACCAGTGGAGGGGGTAGAGCATCCAGCGCCGCTCCCCCGCGGCGCGTTTCGCCTCCACCGCGGCGCGGTGGCAGCTGTGCGCCACGAAAACGTCACCCATGAAGGAATCACCGTGGGAGAGGATGATGTCCCCTTCGCGCAGGGCGCGCCGCGCCGCGCCGCCCGACCAGAGCGAGAAGAGAACCACCTCGAGGAAGACACGGAGGCGGCGGTTCCGCGCGGCACCGGCGACGCGCGCGATCGCCGGAGGAGCCCGCCGCGCGCCGAGGTCCGTTTCGGCGGGAAGCTCGCGCGGATACCAGCCGATGTTCTCCACCGCCACGCCCGCGCGCCGGAACTCCCTGGCCAGGTGATGGGCGACACGGGCGATGCCTCCGGTCGGCTCGAGGGATCGGCTGATCTGCAGGACGCGCACCTTCGTAATCTCCGCCCCGCCCCCGAAGGGGAAGGTCTTATTCGTTGAGATTGAATACGTTAGACTACGCCCCGCGCGGCGGCCTGTCCAGTTTTTCCGCCCCGCCCCTCCCCCGCGCGATGGAGGCCGGAACGATTCGGCTTGGATCGGCCCGCCCGTCCGATCACAATGGGGCCGACGAATGGACCGCGGCGGCGGGCGCCGGTCGGCGTCGCCCCGTCCCGCCGCGCGCATCGGAGGAGAAGATGATTCGAAGAAACCTGGTGCGCCTCGCCGATCGATACCCCGACGCGGCCTTCGCCGCCTTTCACGCGCTGCCGGAGCTTCGGCCGATCTTCATCGAGTCGGTCGGCGAGGATCCGGAGGAGCCCTGGATGGGAATGCGGCCGGAGGCGTTCGGCAAGATGCTGAAAGAGGAGCGGCGGAAGCTCCTCTTCGATCGTCTCGCCGAATTCCTCGGTGGGATGGACGAGGAGTCGCGCGGGCGGACGATGCACGTGCTCGAATCGTGGTGCGCCGCCGACGGCGTGTTCCGTTACGCCATGTCGAAACGATCCTCCACGCGCAAACTGTTCGAGGCGCTCCAAGCCGCCGAGGAGACCCGCCCGGTTTTTGAGGGCTCGGACCGGGAAAAGGGAGGCGATCCGGGACGGCTCGGCGAGTCGCTTTCCCCCGCGGAGCGTTCGCGCCTCTATAAGGAAGCGCTCGGGCGGATCGCGGAGCTGAGCGAGCGGGGCCAATTGCGATTTTTCGCCCGCGCCCTCGCCGTTTGGGCGGAAGAGGAGCGGGGGGAGTGAGGAGGGGCCGCGCCCGCCGTTCTCGATGAGCGTTTCCCGATCCATTATGTTGAGGTTATGGTCCAACACTGTCCACAGAGGGAACCGATGAAGGGCGGAAAGAGCCGCGCGACGTCCGCTCCGCCGCCGGAGGCGCCCGCGCCCGAGGCGGGCCCGGAGGAGTTGATGCGGGCCCGGCTCGCCGTGCGGGGGATGAGCTGCGCCAACTGCGCGCGCGCGGTGGAGAAGGCGCTCCGTTCCGTGCCGGGGGTGGCGGGCGCGGTGGTGAACGCCGCCGCGGAGGCCGCGTCGGTCCGTTACGATCCGGCCCGCGCCGGCGTGGAAGACCTGTTGGAGGCGGTGAAGCGCGCCGGCTACCGCGCCGTGCCGGCGGACGAGGCGGAGGAGGGAAACCCGACCGACGAGAGGATGCGGCTCCTCGGCGTGGCCGCCCTCGCCCTTCCCATTCTGTTGATTCATCAAGGAGCCGCCTCGGTTCCCCGCGCTCCCTGGGTGATGCTCGCCCTCGCCACGATCCTCCAGTTCACGGGCGGGCTTCGCTTCTACCGGGGCGCCTTCCGCTCGATGCGGGTCGGTTTCGCCGGCATGGACGTGCTGGTCGCGCTCGGCATCACCGCCGCCTGGGGTTACAGCGCGCTTCTCGTCCTCTTCCCCGACCTCTCCCCGGGGGAGCGACCCTTCTTCGAAACCGCCGCCATGCTGATCCTCTTCATCCGCTTCGGCCGTTATCTGGAGGCGAGGGCCAAGGGGCGCGCCGGCGACGCGATGCGCGCCCTCCTCCGGCGGCGGCCGGACCGAGCGCTCCTTGTCGACGCCGGGGGGGAGAGGGAAGTGGACGCGGCGGAACTCGCCGTGGGGAATCGAGTCCGCGCGCGCGCCGGAGAGCGGGTCGCCGTGGACGGCGTGATCGAGGAGGGAGAGGCGGCGGTGGACGAGGCGTACGTGACCGGCGAATCGGTGCCGGTCTGGCATCGCCCCGGCGAAGAGGTGACCGGCGGCACCCTCGTCCTGGAGGGAAATCTGGTTCTCCGGGCCGTCGCCGTCGGGGACGCCACCTTCCTCGCCCGCGTGGTCCGCATGACCGAGGAGGCCCAGCTCGACCGCGCGCCGATCCAGCGCTACGCCGACAGGGTCTCGCACCGCTTCGTGCCGGCGGTGGTCGCCGTGGCGGCGATCGCCTTCCTGGTTTGGCTCGTCGCGCTCGGCGCCGGCGCCTCCTTTTCGCTCTCCCGAGCGGTGGCGGTGCTCGCCGTCGCCTGCCCTTGCGCGCTCGGCCTCGCCACGCCGACGGCGATTCTGGTCGGGTCCGGCGTCGCTCTCGGCCGCGGCGTTCTCTTCAAACGCGGCTCGGCGCTCGAGGCGATCGCCCGTGTGCGGACCGTCCTCTTCGACAAGACCGGAACGATCACCCGCGGTGTTCCTTCGCTCACCGACATCCTGCCGGCGGAGGGGACGAACGAGAAAGACGTCCTCGCCCTCGCCGCCTCCGCGGCCGCCGTCAGCACGCATCCCCTCTCGCTGGCGATCGTCCGGCGCGCCGCGGCGGAGGGGACGGCGGGGGAGCCGGCCCGGCAGGGGATGGAACTGGCCGGGCGGGGGATCCGTTTCGCGGTCGACGGGGGGCGCGGTCTACTCGGCTCGGAGAGGCTCCTGCGCGAAGAGGGAATCGACCCGGGGGCGCTCGCGGCGGAGGCGGCGCGGCTCGAGCGGGAAGGGAAAACGACGCTCTGGCTCGCCGTGGACGACGCGGCGCGGGCGCTCTTCGCTTTCCGGGACGAGCCGAAGGATCGGGCCGTGGACGCCATCGCGCGGATCAGGGCGATGGGGATCTCCACCGGTCTCGTCACCGGCGACAGGCGCGCCACCGCCGAGGCGATCGGATCGCGGATCGGCGTCGGCCGGGTTTGGGCGGAGGTGCTGCCGGAAGGGAAGGCGGAGATCGTCGAAGAGGCGCGCCGCGAAGCGGGCGGGCCGGTCGCCATGGTGGGGGACGGGATCAACGACGCCCCCGCCCTGGCCCGAGCGGACGTGGGGATCGCCATCGGCGCCGGCACGGACGTGGCGAAGGAAGCGGGGGACGTGGTGCTCGTCCACGGCGATCCGGCGGACGCGGCGGTCGCCGTCGAGCTGGGACGCGCCGTCCTGCGCAAGATCCGCATCAACCTCTTTTGGGCCCTCCTCTACAACGTGCTGATGATCCCCTTCGCGGCGGGTCTCTTCGCACGCTGGGGTCTCCTCCTGCCGCCGGAGATCGCCGGGCTCGCCATGGCCCTCTCCTCGGTCTCGGTGGTGCTGAACTCGATCGACCTGAAACGGTGGCGGCCGGTGGGGGACTGACCGCCCGTTCCTTGTCCCCTCCGGGACCGGCTGATAGAATCACCTGTCGACGAACCGACGAAGGCTTGCCCGGACGCCTTCCCGAAAGATTTCACTCAGGGAGCGCGGTCGATGAACGGTACGGACGATCCGACGATCCTCTACATCATGGGCCGCGGCCACAGCGGTTCGACCACCCTCGACCTGGTGCTCGGCAACCACCCGGAGGTGGTCACCGCCGGGGAAATCACCAACGGGTTCCGCGTGCCGGACTGTCCCTGCACCTGCGGCGCCAGACTGGACGAGTGCCCTTTCTGGGGTCCGGTCCGGCGCGAGCTGGGGGAGCGCCATCCCGATACGAGCTGGGAAGAGTTCGGGCGGATGCTCGGCCGGATCGACATGCCCCAGCGGATCCCGGCGATCCTGACCGGCGTCGGGCTTCCGGCCTGGGTGAAGGACCGGTACCTGCCGATGAACCGAGACCTCTACGCGACGATCGCCCGCCGCGCCGGCGCGCGCTTCGTCGTCGATTCCTCGAAGGACCTCGCCCGGGCGGCGCTCCTCCTGAAGCGTTTCCGGAAGGCGAAGGTGATCCACATGGTCCGCGACGGCCGGGGGGAACTGTGGTCCCGGCTGAAGCGGCTCCGCGCGGGCAAGCCGTTCCAGGTGCTCCGGCGGGACACCCATCCGAAGCACCACGCGCCGGCGATGGCCCTGACCGCATGGGCATGGGCCGCCTCCAATTCGCTGTCGATCCTTTACGGGTGGATGAATCCGGGGCGGGTCCACCGGTTGTTCTACGAGGATCTGTGCGAGAACCCCCGGCGAGAGATCGAGCGGCTCGGCCGATTCCTCGATCTCGATCTTTCGGAGATGGCGGGCCGGATCGAGCGGGGCGAGCCGTTCTCCTTCGGGCACAACGTGTCGGGCAGCATTCTCCTCGCCGCCGAGTCGAAGACCCTCACCTTCCGGCCCGACCGGGCGTGGAAGGAGAACCTCCCCGGGCGCTACCGAGCGCTCTACGCCATCCTCGCCTGGCCGTTGATTCTCTGTTTCGGGTATCACCGGAAGGCGTAGGGCCCTCTTCTTTTTCTTGCACGGTTTCCTTCACTACGAAGACTACGAGGGAGTCTGGGCGCTCGTAACCAGATGCTTGTTCTGTCCTCGTCTTCCAAGGGCGGAAAGGTATCTGGTTACCGATTGGTCCGATCGGTTCGATGCCGATAGCAGAAAAGAGATCTGAGCAGAAAAGGTATCTGGTTGCCGGACTACTCCAGCCGCTTGCCCCGCCAGCGCCGTGCGGCGGCGCGCCGATCCTCGCGTCGGGCGATGGCGCCGAGAAAATCTCCCACCACCTCGTGCACTCGCGGGGGAGGGGTGACGAGCGGTTCCGGGCGGGGCATGGCAAGTGCCCGTTTCACCGCGTCGTCCAAGCGGGAGAGGTCCTCGCACCAGATCAGCCGGCCCCGCTCCGCCATGTGGCCGATCAGGTCGCGCTGGTGCCGGTCCGGGCGGTCCGGGTTTTCCGCCGAGACGAGGGGGATGCCGCGCCGGAGGACCTCAAGGATCGTGCCGGCGCCGCCGTGGGCGACCACCACCGCCGCCCGGTCGTAGTAAGGGTCGAGGGAGGGGACGTGCCGGACCCAGGCGCCGCCGCGTGGTTCGTAGGCGCCGATGCCGATCTGGAACTCCACCGGTAGGCCGAGCCGCGGCGCGGCCTCGTCGGCGGCGCGGAGGAGCGGATCGAAGTCGGTGGTTCCCACGGTGACGAAGACGATGCCGCCTTCGCCGCGCGGCTCAGAGGAGGAGGCCGGCGTAGCAGGCATCGGGAAAAATCTCCTCTTGCAGTTCGGGCCACTGGACCAGGAACAGGTCCGCCAAACCGTAGAGAAAACGGCCGGTCCGGGAGGCGGTGTGGACCCGGGAACCGGTTTCGATAAAAACGATCGGGATGCGAAAGATCTTGCAGAGCACCGAGACGGGGATGGTCATCGCCGGGCCGGCGTGGACCAGGGCGTGCGGGCGGGCGCGGAGGAGGATCCCCGCGGAATGGAGGGCGAGCACGCCGTAGCCGAGGAGCGCCTTCCACTGGTGGCGCTCCTTCAGGTGGGGGCGGTGGCAGCGGTGTACCCGCCCCTTCACGGGAAGCCGGTCCGTGCTCATCGGGTCCTCCCGGACCATCATGTAATGGTAATCGTACCGGTCTCCGAGGAGGCTGACCAAGTGGAGGATCTCCTTCGAGTGCCCTCCCTCGCCGAGGGGAATCAGAATCCGGATCCGCCGATCGCTTTCGCCGCCGTCGGTCACCGGCCGCCCTCCCTCTTCGCCAGCGCCTTCTCGTGCACTTCCATCGCCCTGCGAGCGCTCGTCTCCAGCGAGTACGGCGCGGTCCGGGTCCGCCCGTCGGTGCGCCGGCCGAAGGCGAGCGCCTTCCGGATCGCCTCCACGGTCCCCTCCACCGTCTTTTCGCAGAGGAAGCACCCCTCGGTCCCCTCGATCACCTCCCGGATGTCTCCCACGTCGCTGGCGACGATCGGGAGGTTGCAGCCCATCGCCTCCTTGATCACCATCGGCGACCCCTCCGCTTCAGAGACGAGCACCAGCACGTCCGCAGCATTCATGTAGAGAGGGATTTCTTCATGCGCGAGGTTTTGAGCGAGGAGCAGGTCCGCCGGCTCTCCGGCGGCGCGGAGCTTCTCCGTCGCCTCCCGGACCGCCCAGACCCGCTTTTCCGGACGGTCGAGGCCGACGAAGAGAACCTGCCGGCGGTCCGGCGGAAGGCCGAGCTTCGCCCTCGATTCGCCTTGGTCCATGGGGCGGAAGAGGTCGTAGTCGACGCCGGGAGGAATGATGGCGTCCGCCTTCCGGCCGAGGTGGCTTTCCACCCAGCGGCTCGTCGCGATGGCGCCCTCGGCGCGCCGCGCCAGGTAACGGGAGAGGGGGGCGGTGTAGGACTGGGAGACCTCGGGCCCGTGGAAGGTGATCACCAGCGGCAGCCGCCGCTGGAGCGCCGCCACCGCCGCGCTCAGCGTGTGGTGGGCGTGCACCACTTCGTACCGCTTTTCCCGGAGGCGCCGGAAGTACCCGGGCACGGCGCGGAAATAGTTCGCCCGGTTCGCCCGGCCGTTCAGGTAGAAGACGTCCGCCGCGACACCGAGCCGGCGGAGCATCCGAACCTCGTCGTAGACGAAGGTGCCGTAGTTCTCCGCGCCCGGATGGGGGTAGAGGTTGGCGAAGACCAGGACCCGCCGCCCCGGGCGGCGGTCCCATTCGGGGTCCTCGAAGATCAGGTAGGGTTCACGGCTCATGGGTCCCTCCGTCGCCGGACCGCCGCGCCGGGCGGCCCGTGCGGGTTAGCTTCCCTTCGACTTCCGGATCAGGTGGTTCGCGACCGCCAGGTTCTCCAGGCCCGATTTCTCGAGCACGTCCACCGCGTCGGCGGCGGTGCAGACGATCGGATAGCCATGCAGGTTGAAGGACGTGTTGAGCACCACGGCGCGGCCGGTCCTCTCCGCGAACCGGGAGATGAGCCGGTGGAATTTCGGATTCTGTTCCTTGTGGACGAACTGGGGCCGAGCGGTCCGGTCGTAGGGCTGGGTGCCGGCCGGGAAGTCGACCACCCGCTCGGTGGTGTCGAAGGTCATGATCATGTAGGGCGCGTCCATCTTCTTCGGGTTGACCACGTACTCGTCGCTCCGCTCGGCGAGCATGGCCGGCGCGAAGGGCATCCAGAAGTCGCGGTTCTTGATCATGTCGTTGATGATCCGGACCACGTCGTTCCGGGTCGGGTCGGCGAGGATCGACCGGTTGCCGAGGGCGCGGGCGCCGAACTCCATCGGCCCGCAGGCGCGCGCCACCACCGCCCCGTCGGCGATCATGTCCGCCACCGTCGTCTCCAGGTCGTCGGGGCGCTCCACGCTGTATCCCTTCGAGCGGAGCGACGGCGCGATCGATTCCAGCTCCTCGTCGGTCGGCTCCGGCCCCCAGTAGATCGGTCCGATCGCGGGGATGTCCGCCGGCTCACCCTTCTTGGCGCGCTCCTCGGCGTAGACTTGGAAAGCGGCGCCGACGGCGTTCATCTCGTCGCCGCAGGAGGGGAAGACGAACAGCTCGTTCAGTTCGGGGAGTTCGTAGATTCGCTGGTTCGCCTTCACGTTCATGAAGACGCCGCCGCCGAGGGCGACCCGGCGGACGCCCGTTTCCTTGATCGCGTTGCGCGTCCAGGTGGCGAGGTGCTCCTCGGTGTATTGCTGCAGGCCGGCGCAGATCCAGTCGAAGCGGAGCCGCTCGGTCAGGTCGCGGATGTACTTGTAGCTGTAGTAGGTGTGCGGGACGCCGGGGCGCCGCCGCCAGGTGAGCCCCTTGCCGCCGTCGAAGGCGAGCATCGCCTTGAACCGGTCGTAGGCGACGCGGGCGCCGCTCTCCGGCGCGAAGGGGGCCATCCCCATCAGCTTGTATTCGTGCTCGTTCGGGACCATCCCCATGACGAAGGTCGCCTGGGCGTAGATGAGGCCGAGGGAGTGGGACCAGTCCACCGTCGCGATCGGCGGGCCGAGCCGGCCGTTCTCGCCGATCCGTACGGAGGCGCACAAGTCGTCGCCGGCGCCGTCGTTGGTGAGGACAAGGACCTTCCCCTCTTTCCACGGGGAGCCGTGATAGGCGGCGGCGGCGTGGCAGGTGTGATGGTCGACGAAGAGCGCCCGGTCCAGGGGGAGCCCGGCGGCGGCCATCTCCTCCAACCGCACCTTGCGCCGCTTCCCGCGGAACCATTCGTTGGCGGGTGTTTTCTTGATGAGCTGCTTCACCGCGCTCTTGAAAGTCTGGGACTCGGCGAACTCCTTCAGGATCTCGTCGCGGGTCATGCCGTAGGGCATGTGCCTGGAGTGCATCGCCACGAAGTCGATGTCGCCCGGGTCGGTGCCGGTCATCTCCAGCACCTTGCGGATGGCGCGGGCGGGGAAACAGTTCTCGTTCTTCACCCGCGTGAGGCGTTCCTCCTGCAGGGCGGCGCGCACCTCCCCGTCTTCGAGGAGGCAGGCGGCGGCGTTGTGGCCGTCGTGAATTCCCAG